>DAOURU010000042.1 GCA_030627585.1 Bacillota bacterium | reverse complement strand
AGATATTGCTTCCGGCGGAAGCAGCCCGCTGATGAGAAGTTCTTGAAATTGTTGATGAGCTTCAGAAGCGGACTTGTAAGCTTTTCGGATTAAAACTCGATCCTGCGTAAAAATTCTTCCAAGTGCTTCAAAAAAGTGCGCCCACGTCTGGTCAGAACGGCGGAAATCCACCGGAAGGTCGATGATGGGAGGCAAATCAGGAAGACGCGCCCGCAGCATATCAGGCAATCCCATAAATTTCGGGCAAATATATGCTTTTTGTTCAACACTGATCAGCCGCGGAACAAATAAATAATCTACTTGAGCAGCTAATGCCAGAACGTGGCCAAAAAAAAGTTTTACAGGAAGACAGGCCTCATCTAAAGCGCTGCGCAAACCCGAATCAAGAATTTTTTTATTAGTTTCCGGCGAAACGATAACTTCAACACCCAAATTAGTGAAAAATGCCCGCCAGAGCGGGTAATAATAATAAAATAAAAGAGCGCGAGGTATCCCCAGGCTAACCATTTTTTAACCTCTTTTCCAAGGAAGATCACCCTCTTCTCATTTTAGGTAATTTGTCCTTCAAAAGCAAATTTTTCATAGGATTTCCTATTTCAGATTATTCGTTATAAATCATCTTGATCGCTCGTTTTTCTTTCTTTTTCGCCTTTATTGGAGCCCCTTTTTCCCGTTGGCTTAAGCGCCGGGGAGGGCTGCCGGACAACATCCCGGGGCTTCAAGACCGACGGTCGGAGATTGGTCAAAGGAACGGGATGGCGCAGCAGAACCTGCTTCATGGCACCCCAATTAAAGGGAAGCAGAGGCCAGAAGTAGGGAATTCCAAAAGACTTGCTGGAAAGCATAAAGAAGATGCTGAAAAGCAACCCGATCAGGAGGCCGGGTAAACGCCAAATTCCTACAAGAATGACCAAACCTAAACGCACCAAGCGGTTGGCCAAACTTAATTCATAACTGGGTGTCGCAAATGTTCCGATTGCTGCAACGGCCGTATAAAGAATCACTTCCCCGCTAAAAAGACCAATCCGAACCGCGATTTCCCCCAGTAAAATAGCAGCTATGATCCCCAGCGCTGTGCGAGGGCTGATGGGATATGAATCGCGGCCATCCGGAGAAAATCAACGGCAAATTCGGCCAGCAGAAATTGTCCAAAAAGCGGAATTTGCCCTATTTTGGAAGGCCCGATAAATCTCAAAAAGGGAGGGAGAAGTTGTGGTTCTAAAGCAACCAGGAACCAAACAGGCAATAAAAAAATTGAGAACATAATCGCAAAAAAACGAACCCATCAAACGAACCCATCGTAAGTAAGCGCCGACGAGCGGGTTTTACCGATATTCCTCGGCATGCTGAATGTGGGTGAAAAGGTGGCCGGCAAGATCGCTCGGAGATGTATCAACTAAAACAAGAACGTGGCCCTCTAAACGTGGCCCTCTAAAAGGTGTACAGCGGCAACACCCGGGCGCTCCGTATAGCGCACCTTCGGAAAGGAATTCCAGCTTGCCTGCTCAGTACCCAAAGGGAATGCCTCCCGAAACCTTTTTAGCTGCGAGGGTTAAAGACCACAGCTATTGCATAGCCAAAAACAACAGCAGCACCAATTCCGGCAGCCGTAGCCTCTATGCCCCCGGCAAAGGCCCCTAATAATCCTTTGCTTTGCACCGCCCGAATTGCCCCCTGGGCCAAACTGTGGCCAAATCCGGAAAGAGGAATTGTTGCCCCTGCCCCCGCCAGATCGACAAGAGGCTGATATAAACCCAGGGCACTCAAAATAGCCCCTCCTGTGACAAAACCTACAAGGACATGAGCGGGAGTGATCGAAGAACGGGTGAGGTCCATAAAAAGCTGCCCGATTACACAAAGAAGACCGCCGATTACAAACGCCAACAGAAGTTTCACCACACTCCCCCCACTTTAGTTAAATTCGATAACCGCCGCATGGGCGATACAAGGAATGGATTCACCCTGCTGGATACTAGTCGCGCTCATGAGAGCGCCTGTCGCTGCGAAAAGAATTTTACGGTACTGTTTTTCCCATAACTGACGCAAAATCAAGCCCGAAAACACCACAGCAGAACACCCGCAACCACTTCCACCCGCGTGGGCATCCTGTTTTTCAAGATCATAAATCAACATTCCGCAATCGTGGTAATTATCACCAAGTGAATAGCCGCGCTTTGCCAGAAGGTCTCTGAAGGCATTTCCGCCAATCACACCCAAATCTCCAGTCAGGATTAAATCATACGCATCGGGGTTCATTCCTGTATCTTGAAAGTGAGTCAACAGGGTGTCAGCTACTGCCGGAGCCATCGCCGCCCCCATATTGTTAATGTCGGTAATTCCCAAATCTATTACTTTTCCGATCGTCCCCATCGTAACCCTGGGGCCTTCTCCTGTGTTCTCTAAAACAAGTGCGCCGCTCCCTGTTACGGTCCACTGAGCAGATAACGGTCGCTGGATGCCTTGTTCGGTAGGAAAACGGTACTGGCGCTCCGCCGTGTTGTGATGGCTTGAAGAAGCCACCAGTACACGCGCCGCAAAGCCGCCGTCGATAAGAATGCTTCCAAACAGGACCGCCTCGACAAAAGTTGAGCAGGCGCCAAACAAACCCCAAAAGGGAATTGCCAAACTCCGCGCCGCATAATTCGCGGAAATAATTTGGTTTAATAAGTCCCCTGCTAAAAAATAGTCAATATCTTGGGATTGCAAGTTTCTTTTTTTGAGAGCGAGTTTGGCGCTCTCCTGAAGCATCTTGCTTTCTGCTTTTTCCCAGGTTTGCTCTCCGAACAAAAGATCTTCCAGGATCCAATCAAAGGTTTGGCCAAGGGGCCCCTGCCCTTCCATCGGACCAACTACAGTAGCTCCCGCAGTAAGCAACGGGGGCTGGGAAAAACTAATGGTATGCTGGCCAACCTTGCTCCCCATTTTCCTCACCCTAGCGGATCAGGTAGAAAATGATCCCGATCAGGGCAGAAATCAGGAATCCATAAACCAGTACGGGTCCCGCGATGGTGAAGAGCCGGGCTCCAACCCCAAAAACAAAGCCCTCTCGTTTGAATTCCATGGCCGGCGCTACAATGGAGTTGGCAAACCCCGTAATGGGTACAATTGAGCCTGCCCCCCCGTACTTTCCAATCACATCGTAAATTCCCAGCCCTGTGAGAAAAGCTCCCAGGAAAACCATCGTTGTGGCAGTCGCGGCTGCTGCTTCCCGCTCTCCCATACCCTGTCCCAGATAAATCTGAAGAAAAATTTGGCCGATGAGACAAATGAATCCACCCACCAGAAAGGCTAAGATACAATTCCTTAAAACACGAGTTTTAGGTTTAATCTGCTCTACAAGCACATGGTATTCTTTCTGCATTTCCTGTTGCCTTTGCTGCTCCAAATTCATGCTGCTGCAATCATCCTTTCGTTATCTCCAGATAATCCAATTTTATTCCCGAAAAATTAAGAGGGAGTGCCGCGCCGGTACTCCTATCTTGCCGTACCTTTCTCTTCATCAGTGTATGCCACTTTCACATTGGCCTTATACTCTACAAGGTCTCCATTTTGGACGTTTGCCGTAAGATTCATCACTTCTACTCCGGTAATATTGTTGACCGTCTTTGAGGCCTCCCGGACTGCAGACCTCACAGCATCCTTCCAACTAGTCTGGGATTCTCCTACAAGTTCAACAACTTTTGCGTACAAGCCCACACCCTCCTTTAACTATTTTTCCTTTCGTATTATTTCCGGTCTCCGGACATTTATACTAAGAACTTGTTGTAAGAAAGCGGGGGCTTGTTTACGAAGAGCGCAGAGATTCCCGCAACTTTGCAACAGCCTGGCGCTCTAAGCGGGATACCTGTACTTGAGACAAACCAAGCATACCACCGACCTCAGTTTGGGTTCTATCCTGAAAAAACCTGAGCCAAATAATCTGGCGCTCCCTGACCGGCAGGTTTGCCAGGGCCTCGCGCAGGGCGATCTTTTCCAGCCATACCTGTTCCTGCTCTCCCTTGCTTTTTAAATGATCCAGGATACAAAGACTGTCTCCGTTGCCATGAGGTACTGCTTCGAAAAGCGAAACAGGGAGTTGGGTAGCCTCGAGAGCCGAAACAACCTCGTCTTTCCCGACTCCCAGCGCTTCCGCGATCTCGCCTACCGTGGGTTCCCGGCCGAATTCGCGCACCAGTTTTTCCCGCATCCTTTTAACCCGAATTCCCTTTTCTTTTAAGGCCCGGGTTACCTTAATCGGTTGATCATCGCGCAGGAAACGCCGGATTTCTCCAATAATCATCGGTACAGCATATGTTGAAAACTTAACTCCGTAAGACGAGTCGAAGTTGTCTATTGCTTTAATTAATCCAATTACCCCAATTTGGAACAAATCTTCCAGATCAAAGCCCCGCCCCTCAAACCGCTTAATAATACTGAAGACCAGACGAAAGTTGCAGTTAATCAGCGTTTCGCGGGCTCTTTGATCGCCCCTGCGTGCCTTTTTCAAGAGCCGCAGCGTTTCTCTTTCCGAAAGGAGGGGAAAACGGGGCAAACCCATTTGTTGTAAAGAACCCATCTTCTGCCCCTTCAACTTTCCGCCAAATTTTGCGCCCTTAACTCGCCCGGCAAGGTTTTCACTAATTTGACCCTTGTTCCTTGACCTGCTTCAGACCAAACGTCCACTTCATCCATAAAAGATTTCATAAAAACAAACCCTAACCCCATCCGCTCGGGATCACTGCTGGTCCCCGGCTGCAGGGCTCGGGCAAGATCCGCAATTCCCCTCCCTCGATCTTCAATAACGATTTCAAGTTCATTCTGATAGAGAGTAGCAGTAAGAAGGACGGTTCCGGTCGGTTTTCCTTCATAACCATGAACAATAGCATTAGAAACCGCCTCAGAAACTGCAACTTTAATCTCCTCAAGGTCGCTTAAATTAAAATCGACCTCGGTGGCAAAGGTTGCTACAGCAACGCGTGCCAGGCTTACATTCTCTGGGCGGCTTAAGAACTCCAATTTCATCCTGTTGCGCAGCCTCAACTGTTTCCTCCCCTCCTAAGCAAGTTCTTTCAAGGCCAAGGATTCGTTGGCGTAAACAGGAATTAAGCGGGTGATCCCTGATAGTTCTAAAATCCGTGTCACCCTGGGAGGTACATTGCTAATTGCTACTTTTCCTCCGTTTTCTGTAACTTTCCGGTATCTTCCCAAAATTACGCCCAGGCCTGAGCTGTCTATAAAAGTGACGCCTCCTAAATTGAACAAAATGTGCTTTGCTCCCTGAGTCTTCAGTTTTTGGTCGATGTCGCGCCGGCAGTAATCTGCTGCCCGCAAATCAAACTCCCCGCAAACCCTGACAATTAAAGTATCGTGCTGTTTCTGAACCTCAAGGCTCAAAACCTCTAACCTCCCTGTTTCTTAATCTATAAAAGACTTCTCTCTTCGCAAGCTAAATCCTGCTAAATTCTGGCATTAAATATAAAAAACGCCTTAAATAAAAACGGCAGCCGAATCAAGGCTGACTTGCCCGCCGCAAAATGCAGCTTTAGCAAGGTTCGGCTGCCGTCGGCAGTGATTTACGATTGAAAGCGTCATTTTATAAAACTAATGCACGGAAACTTTTATCGAGATGACGCAAAAAACTTCCTTTAGGAACACTATTTTTAGCAACAAGGGGAACTTTTTCAAGCAGTTGTCCTTGAACCGTAATCCTTAACTCACCTAAAGGTTGACCTGTTGAAATCGGAGCAGTAGCAAGAGAGGGGAGCGTTACCTCCGTTTTCACCTCCAGATCTTCTCCTTTTTTAATCAAAACACCGGCATTCCTGGACGCAACTACTTCTACTTGATCCGCTGCTCCCTTTCCAACCGGAACCTTGCCCATGACCTGGCCGGCCTGAACTGCTTCTTGAAAACCGAAGTTGGCAAACCCCCAGTTGTAAATTTTCATAGATTCCCGAAAGTGGCCCCGGGGTTCGGGCACTCCAAAAACACAACAGATTAAACGCAGTCCCTCCCTTTTTACGGTTGAAGCTAAACAATACTTGGCCTCGGTAGTCCAACCGGTTTTGAAGCCATCTGTTCCTTTGTACCACCAGAGCATCTTATTTGTATTATCCAATTTCGGCCTTCCGCCCCGGAGCTTGTAGTAGTGTTTCATGGCAGTCAATTTGAGAAGTTCCGGGTATTTTAGGGCCTCGCGGCTAATCTGGGCCACATCGTAAGCGCTTGTATAATGCCCTTCGGCAGGCAGGCCGTATGCATTCACGAAGTGTGTGTTCTTTAGCCCCAAAGACTTCCCCTTTTGGTTCATTAAATCTACAAAGGCTTCGTGACTCCCGGAAATGTGTTCCGCAACAGCCACACAAGCATCGTTTGCAGAGCCGACCGCAATCGCAATCATCATTTCCCTCAGTGAAAACTCTTCACCCGGTTCCAGCCAAATTTGGGAACCCCCTAATTCCCAGGCCGCCTCGCTGGCTACCACCCGGTCATCCCATTTTACTTTCCCTTTTGTAATCCCCTCCATCGCGATAAGGAGTGTCATCACTTTGGTAACACTCGCCGGGGCGACCCGTTGATGAGGATTTTTTGCGTACAAAATCTTTCCTGAATAAGCGTCCATAAGCACCGCCGAAGCAGCATTCGTTTCCAACGGAACACGTGCCCGCGCGGAAGTTGCGGGAAAGAACTGCAGCAGGAAGACAAGGGTAACCCCTAATGCAAATATCTTTCGGTTGCGCATTTTAAATGACCTCCTTAATCCATGCTTTCATTCTTAATTATTTGCACTTTCCCATGAATTACCCCAGGAATCCCTTTCCAAGTTGTTAATCCAAATTCTTATGCTCTCCCGCAACCGGTATCTGATTGGGGAAAGTTCCTTTTCGAAAAGCGAACTTCCTCTTCAGAAAGATGCACGCAACTCCTGCCGGTAAAGGTTATACAGATCCTGGTGCATGACACTGCCAGCTCGCAATAGTCTGAAGTTTCTAAAATATGCCAGTCGGGAAATTAAAAAGGCGGGGTAAAGATTATGCCCGTCTCTTTTTTTAATGATCAGATCATGTGCCCGCACAAGACCCCTCCTCATCCAGGATACCGGGTATCAGAGTTCCCTCCCCTGCCTCCACACCGAAAAAGGAAGCAAGGGTCGCCCCCAGATCTGCCATCGTCGCACGGGTCCCCAGGGCAGCCGGTTTCACAGCCGGTCCCGCCAGAAGCAACGGAACGTATTCGCGCGAGTGGTCGGTGCTTGGTGTGGTTGGATCGCAACCGTGGTCAGCGGTAATGACCAAAAGATCTTCGTCTCGCAACAAACCGAGCAAATTCGGCAAAAAAGCGTTAAATTCCCGCAGCGCGCGGGAAAAACCTGCAACATCATTACGGTGCCCGTAAAGGGTATCAAAGTCAACGAGGGTGGCGAAAACGAGCCCCCGTTCGAGTTCCCGGAAAGCCTCCAAAGCCTTATGACAAATCTCCTCGTTTCCCCCCGCAGGAACCGCCTGCGTGATTCCCCGGCCTGCAAAAATGTCTGCAACCTTGCCCACAGCAGCTACCTGGTAATCTGCCTCTTTCAGGCGGTCGAGGAGTGTCGGCCGGGGGGGCGGGAGAGAAAAATCGTGGCGCCGGGGCGTGCGCTGAAAGCACCCTGGCTCCCCAATAAAAGGCCGGGCAATAACCCGCCCGACCGCGTGTTCGCCGGAAAGAAGTACGCGGGCAATTTTACAGATGCGGTAAAGCCCGGAAACGGGAATAATTTTCTCGTGGGCTGCGACCTGAAAGACACTATCCGCGGAAGT
>DAOURU010000320.1 GCA_030627585.1 Bacillota bacterium | reverse complement strand
GATATTGAACAACAGGGCCGCCCCGATGGCCATGTCGCTGTAGGCGCTGAAATCAAAATAGAGCTGAAAGGTATATGACAGTGACGTTATCCAGGCTTCGATAAAAGTCAGCTGCCCGGCAGTATCAAAACCGTAAGTTGCCCATACGGCAAAGGTGTCGGCAATCACGACCTTTTTAAATAAACCGATCACAAAAACAAAAACGCCGGTTGCGATCTTTGCGTAGTTGATGTTCTGGCTGGCGCGGTCTTCAAACTGGGGCATCATTTCCTTGTGGTGAACGATGGGACCGGCAATAAGCTGGGGAAAAAATGTAACAAATAATGCGTACCGGAGGAAGTCGTATTCCCGCGTTTCTCCCCGGTAAGCATCGACAAGGTACGTAATCTGCTGGAAGGTAAAGAAGCTTATCCCGAGCGGCAGAAGGATCCCCATTGTTTTTATATGGCCCGCAAAAAGGAGGTTAATATTCTCGATTAAGAAATCTGTGTATTTGTAGTAGCCCAGCAGCGACAGGTTAAAGATGATTCCTGCGATCATCAGCGCTTTGCGGTTTATTTTCCAGTTGAACCCCTCTTTGCTGAGTATTGTTCCTAAACCGTAATTTACGAGAACCGAGCCCAGGATTAAGGGGAGGTACCTGACTTTCCACCAGCTGTAAAAGAAAAGAGAAGCCAGCACCAGCACAATCTGCGCTCCGCGGTACAATTTCCCGGCATTTAAAAGATAATAGGCTGCAAAAACAAGAGGCAGAAAAACAAAAATAAATTCATACGAGTTAAAGAGCATTTTCTTCTTCCTCAGCCAGCGCTTCTGAATTCTCAGGCAATTTCCTTACCTGAGTAATTTGCCGGCACCCCCGCTTTTTCCTCCCTGCAAACCACTTTATGCAACTCTAATCCTCCAAATTTCCCTTCACTTTCTTTATACTTCCAAAGGACTAAGCACCTTACGGAGACAATGCAATATCAATAGTTGGGCAGAAGGGAGTTGGGCAGAAGGGCAGTTTGCACGCGAAAGGAGGGCCTCTGAAAAAAAAATAGCCGTTTCTCCTGATCAGGAGAGTACGGCTTTACCCTGCCCTGGGGCAGAAAAAGCAATGCGAAAAGTGGTGCCTGCACATCATTTAAGTTTAAATGTTGTGAATAATTGTATCAAAAGAGCGCCGAGAAAAATAAAGAGGATTCCGAGTATTCCCCACATGAGAAGACTGCCGAGCATACCTTCTTCCATACGGTTTCCCTCCCCCCGTCATTTAACCCTCCGGTGCGCATTTGGCCTGTTCCCACTGTCTGGCCACGATAGATTTTACCTGTTTTATGATTTTACCATTTTATATATTATATACGCAAAAAATGTGCCTGACTAACCGGGACGCGTGGGAAAGTTTCCGGGAGAATAAGGGATAAAAAGAAGGTACAAAGGGATTTTATTTGTGACTGCACAGTCAACCCTTTCGGGATGTTTCATCGTGTTTCAAATCAAAACACTAGTGTTCCAAAGTGAAACAAAACCTCTTCGGGGCAGCATGGGTTATCAACGGGTATTTTTGAGGCGGCGCCAGAGGGTGGTCCTGCTGACACCCAGGATCTGGGCGGCTCTTTTTTTATTGCCGTGTACTGATGTCAGGACGTCCCGAATTGTCTGTTCTTCGAGGCGGGCCAGGGTCCGCGCGGAGTTCGCGGGCGGAGCTTGAGACGGGGATTGAGG
>DAOURU010000297.1 GCA_030627585.1 Bacillota bacterium | reverse complement strand
TAATCTCCATGATTTACCCCCCTCGAGTGACTCCTACTAAACTTATTCCACGTTTTGGGCTTGTTCCCGCATTTTCTCCAGCTCACTCTTAATCTCAATAACCAAAGGCGAAATAATCTGATCTGCCGCCTTCGCACCAATTGTATTGATCTCCCGGTTCATTTCCTGCAGCAAAAAGTCGAGTTTTCTTCCCGTGGGTCCCGAAGAATTCAGCATCTCCTCCAACTGTTCAAGGTGGCAGGATAAACGGACTACTTCCTCGGCAATACTGCTTCTTTCCGCATACAATACTACTTCATTTAAAAGTCTGGCCTCATCAACTTCTAAGTCGCCCAATAAAGTTTGCAAGCGGTTTTTGAGGCGAGACCCAAGCTCTTCACTCAAGGACGGCGCGCGTTGCTTGATTGTTTCAAGATATTTTCCAATTTGTATTTTCCGCCTGATAAAATCTTCGTAGAGCTTCGCGCCTTCCTGCGTTCGCATTAAAACTAATTGTTCAAGAGCCTCGTCCACGGCTTTCTTGATAACGGGCCAAAAGCTTTCCCGATCTTCCTCTTGTTCCTCGATAATAATCACATCGGGATATTGGGCAAATTGATGGATATCTAACCGGAAGTCAATTTTAAGCAATTCTGCTAATTCCTTCAACATATGATAATATGCCATCACCAATTCTTTGTCAAGCTTGACCTTGCGCTTTTTTTCTCGATAATCTTCCAGGTTGACATAAACATCTAAATGTCCCCGAACTATTCTTTTTTGAACCCGTTCTTTGATTCGTTCCTCCAGGAAAAGATAAGGCCGGGCAATCCGGGTCATAATCTCACAATACCGGTGGTTCACGCTTCGAATTTCTACGGTTGCCCGCAAGCCTTCTTTTTCCCATTCGCCCCGACCAAAACCTGTCATGCTTTTCAACACAAAAGCACACCTGGTTCTCGCCATTTTATCCTTTTGTGCACTTGACACTTGAACCAGGCTTTTCACTCCCTTCCTGGTACTCGTAGAATTCAAAAACTTAAAAAAAGTTTCCGAAAGCGTGCCGCATGCGCAAAAAAGCTTCTTCAATCCGCTCCTTTTGTGTAGTTAAAGCAATCCGGAAATAACCTTCACCGTATTTACCATAGCCGGTTCCCGGCGTAATTACAACACCGGCTTTTTCTAAAACCAGTTCTGCAAAATCAGTTGAGCTGTAACCGGGCGGAACCGGCACCCAAATATAAAATGTCGCTTGCGGCAAAGAAATTTGCCAGCCCAAACTCCGGAGACCCGCAACCGCAGCATTTCGCCTTTCTTCGTACACTTTTTGCATTTCGTGAATACAGCCCTGCGGTCCCTGCAGAGCCGCAATTCCCGCATACTGAATCGCCTGAAAGACGCCGGAATCAAGGTTGGATTTCAATACCCCCAGCATTTTAATTGCGTCCGGATTACCGGCTGCCCAGCCCAAACGCCATCCCGTCATATTATAGGTTTTGGAGAGTGAATGAAATTCAATCCCCACCTCTTTTGCTCCGGGCGTTTCGAGAAAACTGGATGCCGCATAACCATCAAAAGTAATCTCGGAATAAGCAGCATCATGGCAAACAAGAAGATCGAAATCACGCGCGAAACGGACCACATCTTCAAAAAATTCTTTACTCGCGATCGCACCTGTGGGATTGTTGGGATAATTAAGAAACATCAATTCTGCTTTGCGTGCCACATCCGAGGGTATGCCGGCTAAATCGGGAAGAAAACCGCGCTCCGACCGGAGGGGCATCAGGTAATTCTCTGCACCAGCCAAAGAAGCCCCAATCCCGTATACCGGATACCCGGGGTCGGGAATTAAGGCAAGCGTACCGGGCTCCAAATAACAGAACGAAATATGGGCAATTCCTTCTTTCGAACCAATTAAAGTGACGACCTCTCTTTGCGGGTCGAGGTCTACTCCGAACCTTTTTTGATACCAGCCAGCAACAGCAGTCCGAAATGCCGGCAGCCCTGTTGAGGTTGGGTAGCGATGATTCTCGGGATTTT
>DAOURU010000002.1 GCA_030627585.1 Bacillota bacterium | reverse complement strand
TGACCCGGAGTGCGATTTAGACTATGTACCCAATCAAGCCCGGGCGCTTTCCGTAAAGGTCGCGCTCTCTAATTCTTTTGGTTTTGGGGGCCACAATGCCGTTTTGGCTTTTCAAAAGATTCAAGAATGATCTATCTTTAAAAAGCTAACCGGGTCGTCAAACCAATTTTAGTCGTTCAAGGTGGGGTAAAATATTGGATAAAAATTATCTAAAAAAGCTACAGCAATTTCAAAAAACAATAAATATCTTCTTCAACCACCCGGAGCTCCTGGAAAGAGCGCTTACTCACCCGTCTTATACAGCCGAACACGAAGGAAAAAACCATAACCAGCGGCTTGAATTCCTTGGTGATGCTATTTTAAATTCGGTTGTTGCGGAATATCTCTATCACCATTATCCGAATCAACCAGAAGGCCGGCTTTCAAAAATGAGAGCGGCAGTGGTTTGCGAGCCTACCCTTGCCCGGGTGGCCGAACGCCTTGGGTTGGGGATCTATCTCCGTCTTGGCCGGGGAGAAGAGCTTTCAGGAGGGAGAACACGCCCTTCCAATCTCGCCGATGCCCTGGAAGCCCTTGCGGGAGCAGTTTTTCTGGATCAAGGATGGAAGGGGGCGCGCTCGTTTTTACATAATTTATTTGAAGGAGAAATTAAAAAAACCGCCCAGGGTATCTATCCGGATTATAAAACGGCTCTTCAGGAAATCATTCAGCAGCAGGGAAATGAGCAGTTAACCTATGTTATTTTATCTGAATCTGGGCCCGATCACGCGAAACATTTTACTTCAGGGGTTATCTGGCGCGGTCACTTACTGGGAAAAGGCAGCGGGGGATCGAAAAAAGAGTCTGAACAGCAAGCCGCCCGTGCCGCTTTGGAGCAAATGCGCAACAAAACGAACCGCTCTGAAAAATATTAAAATCGCGTAAATTGAGGGAGGCAGGAATTTTAGCGATTCCGTCGAATATACTTGTCATAATCCCAGGTAATTTGCTCATCATCAAGGTCAAATTTACTAACTTTTGCGGGTTTGAAGGAGGAAATAATGGTGGAAGTGCTCAAAGTCTCTGCTCGATCGAATCCTAAGTCAGTTGCTGGTGCACTCACTGCTGTTTTAAGGGAAAACGGGACCGCGGAAATTCAAGCTGTAGGTGCTGGCGCCGTAAATCAAGCTGTCAAAGCAATTGCCATAACGCGGGGTTTTATTGCCCCTAACGGCATCGATCTTGTTGCCGTACCAGCCTTTGTTGAAATTTCGATTGACGGTGAGGAGCGAACTGCAATTAAGTTTATTGTAGAGCCCAGGTAAGCCCGACCTTAGAGGATGTATTCAAAAGAATGTATTTAAAGCGCCTGGAAGTACAAGGTTTTAAATCATTTGCCGATCGTGTTGAAATAGAATTCGGGCCGGGTATCACAGTTATTGTGGGTCCAAACGGTTGCGGAAAAAGCAACCTTACCGAGGCTGTTCAATGGGTATTGGGGGAACAAAATGCAAGGGCGCTGCGGGGTTATAAAATGGATGATGTAATTTTTTCCGGTACCGCCCGGCGCCGTCCTCTAGGCATGGCAGAAGTTTCTATAACTTTCGACAACAGTTCAGGTTCCTTTCCCCTTGCCTATCAAGAGGTGTGTATTACACGTCGCGTCTACCGGTCAGGAGAAAGTGAATATTTTATTAATAAAGGGTCCTGCCGCCTGCGCGATATCCAGGAGCTTTTTTCTGCCTGCGGTATCGGGCGCGCGGCTTTTTTTGTTATTGCCCAGGGTAAAATTGAAGAGTTTCTTTCTTTTCACCCTGAAGAACGAAGGTTTTACCTGGAGGACGTTGCGGGAGTAAGTAAATACCGGCAGCGGAAAGCTGAGGCAATTAAAAAACTAGAGGAAACAGAGCAGGACCTGCTTCGCCTCAGAGATATTTTAGGAGAATTAGAGGTTCAGCGCGCTCCCCTTACCGAGCAAGCACAGGTTGCCGCCCAGTATCAGGATTTCATGCAAACCCTGCGCAAACTCGAATTAAGTTTACTGCGAAGTCAGTTTCATAAGATAAGTATAAAAAAAGAGCATCTTTTGGAAACCTATCAGAAAGTACAAAATTCTTTAAAGCAGGAAAAGCGAAGAACGGTTGCTTTGGAAGAAGAATTAAGGAATCTCAAGTTTGATCTTGATCATAAGGAAGCTAAAATTTCCCAAATTGAGAAGGAATGTGCAGAGCTTCAAAAGTTAATTCAAGATTTAAGTATTTTTAAGGTTCGGAGAGAAGAAAAATTCACTTCTGCCTCGCTGCGAAGAGCAGAACTCGAATCTCAAATCCTCCTACTCGTTCAAAAAAATCAAGAAACAAAAAAAGAACTAAACGAAGTCGAAGAAGAATACAGGAAGTGTACCGAACATAAAAACCAACTTGAACAAGATCACACCCGGATCGAAAAGGAAAAAAACGAATGGGAAAAAAATAAGGCCAGGGTTAATCAAGACTGGGAACTGACTAATAAAGAACTGCTTGAAATTTCTCAAAAAAAGACTTCTCTCATCAGCCAGGTCCGAGAGGTTAAAAACAAAAAAGAAATTATTTGGCGGCAGCAGGAAAACCTGAAAAGAAAAGCTGAGGCGGGAAACAGGCGGATTGCGGAAATCCGGGAACAGATCCAGGAACAAACCCGGCTCAAAGAATTGGATGCCGCATCCCTGCACGATATGCTGCAGGCATTACACAAAGGCCAAATGCAACTCCAAAACCTGAGAAAAGAAAAGGAAGATCTTGCCAGGCAAGTTCAAAAAAGCCTTCAAAAAATTCAAAGGGAACAAATGCGTCTCAGCTTTTTAAAAGAAGCCGAGGAGAATAAAGAAGGCTACGAAAAAGGAGTTAAAGCGGTCCTGCAGGCGCTGGCAGAGGAGCGCTATTCGCGCCAGGAAATTTTGGGTTTGGTGGAAGAAATTTTTTCGATTGAACCTGAATATGAAACAGCCCTCGATGTAGCACTGGGCCGCGCCGCCCATTATCTTGTTTGCGCATCAACGGAGGTAGCCCAAAGTGTTATCACTTATTTGAAATCGCTCGGTGCAGGAAGAGCAAGTTTTCTTCCTCTGACCGCGCTTGCACGTTGGGCAGAAAAAAAGCGTTCTGTGCCTTTCAGGTTCGAATCAAAAATAATTGGTCGTGCGGCAGATCTCGCTAAATGCGGGCAAAAATATCAAGATGTGGCTGAATTTCTCTTAGGCCGAACCTTTATTGCCCGGGATTTAAAAAGCGCCCGCGATTTTGCGGAATCTAATTACTATCGGGTACGTGTTGTTACACTCGAAGGGGATCTCATTCAACCCGGAGGTTTAATTACAGGAGGTAAATTAGGACCGCGCTCTTCCAGTTCCTGCCGGCGCAGAAAGGAAATCGCTCAAATTTCAGCCTGTCTCTTAAAGTACCGCCAAAACCTTGAAAATTTGAAAAAGCGGGACGAGAGCCTGGCTTTAGAAATTAATAATACCGAAAAGAAATGCAAGGAATTGGAAGATGCTTACCATTTCCGGGAGATTGAGAAAAACCGGAGGGAGCAAACATTATTTACTCTGACGCAGGAACTCAAGCAACTGACTGAATTTACTCAAACCTTTCTTTCTGAAAAAGAAGATCAATGCTGCGAGCAAGATTTAGATAAGCTGGCAGCGAGTTTAGAACAGGAGCTTTCAAATGTTTTA
Source organism: Bacillota bacterium (assembly GCA_030627585.1). GTDB lineage: Bacteria > Bacillota > DSM-12270 > Thermacetogeniales > Thermacetogeniaceae > Ch130. The sequence goes on along the minus strand of DAOURU010000002.1, from coordinate 13,381 downwards.
GAAAGAGAAAAGCACCTTGAGGCAAAACGGCAAGACCTTGAAGAAACCCGTGCCTTGTACGAAAAAAAGCTTCAGGAACTGACAAATCAAATTACCACCCTCAAGGTTGGTTTGGGTTCTTTAAATCAGGAGCTTAAGCATTTAGCACAAAAAAAATATCAAGTCCAGTCTTCACTAGCCCGGCAAGAAGCGGAGCTTAAAAAAATGAAATCAGAACTGGAAAGGGCAAATCAGGAGATTTGCGATCTTCAGGACCAAGAACAGGAGATTCAAAAAAAATCTGATGAACTTGAAACAAAAAGAAGTTTTGCGGAAGGCGAGCTTTCTTTTAGGAAAAAACAACTTAGGGCAAGAAAGGCATACTGTGCCGCCAAGGAAAAAAGACACCAAAAAATAAAGCAAAAGGCCGACCAGTACCAGCAGCAACTGAGCAATATGAAGCTCCAAATCAGCCATTTTAACGAGCAGGCGGAGCAGCTTTTAATCCGCGCCCGCGAATACGGAATTGAACTCTGTGAAGATAACTTGGGCCGAGAAGTGGATAAACGAGCAGAAAATAAAATCAAAGAACAAATTTCGGAACTCAGGAAAAACTTAGAATCTCTTGGTGAAGTCAATTTTACGGCTCCCGGCGAACTCCGCCGTCTTGAAGAAAGAATTAATTTTTTGCTGCAACAGAAAAGAGATTTAGAAGAAGGAAAAGAGGCCCTGAATCGAATTATCAGTAAAATGGATCAAATTGTAGTAAACCGTTTCTTGCAAGCTTACCAGGAAGTCAAAAAAAATTTTGAAGAAATTTTTGCAACTCTTTGTGAGGGGGGAAAAGCGGAGCTTTTTCTTAGTGATGAGAAGAACCCGCTGCTGACAGGATTGGATCTTATTGTTTTGCCCCGCGGGAAAAAACCCCGCCATCTCTCTCTTTTATCAGGGGGAGAAAAGGCATTAACGTGTATTGCCTTTCTTTTTGCTTTGCTCAAAACACGCCCTAAACCTTTCTATTTTTTAGATGAAATTGAAGCATTTCTCGACGAGGTTAATATCGGCCGGTTCACGAATTTTCTTAAAAAAATAGGAGAAAGCACTCAACTAATTCTCATTTCTCACCGTTACCAGACAATGCAAGCAGCCGATACCCTTTACGGGGTAACAATGGAGGAGCCTGGGGTTTCGAAATTAATCTCGGTTAACCTGACAGATTCAAAATGGGTGAAGGCAGGCTAATCCTTTCTTTTTTCATTTTAGTGGGGTGCCTCGTGCAAGGCAGCCCCCTTTGTAGTTCAGGGGCTAACCTTGTGAACATATTTTTGGTTGTGGTAAAATGTGCTTGTATCAAAGAAAAAAGAGGGTTCAAAAGATGGTTTCTTTTTTCAATAAGCTGAAAGAAAGTCTTACCAAAACGCGTCAAGGTTTTGTGGAAAAGGTGGCCCAGCTTGTTACCGCACACCGAAAAATTGACGAGGATCTTTTTGAAGAACTGGAAGAAATCTTGCTTCAGGCCGATGTTGGAGTTGAGGCTACAACCCGTTTGCTTGAAGAGATTCGCAAGGGAGTAAAGCAGCACAGGTTAAATGAAGCAGACCAGGTGAAAGGTTTTCTGCGCGAAAAAATGGAGGAGCTTCTGGGTCCTCAAATTCCCCTCACGGTAAACAACGATCCTCCAACGGTAATTTTGGTTGTAGGTGTCAACGGGGTTGGCAAAACAACAACAATAGGGAAATTGGCATACCGGTTTCACGAGGAGGGAAAAAAAGTTCTTCTCGTTGCTGCTGATACCTTTCGTGCTGCCGCCATTGAACAGTTGGAGATTTGGGGGGCACGAACAGAGAGTGAAGTGATTAAACACCAACCAGGTTCCGATCCCGCCGCTGTTGTCTATGATGCCCTTCAGGCGGCCTGCCGCAGAGGAACAGACATGGTCATTATAGATACAGCAGGCCGCCTCCATACAAAAGTGAATCTTATGGAAGAAATTTGTAAAATTAAACGGGTGATCGAAAGAGAAATTCCAGGCGCGCCTCATGAGGTGCTATTGGTTGTAGATGCCACAACGGGTCAAAATGCCCTCCGCCAGGCCGAGTTATTCCAACAAACCACTGGCGTAACCGGGATAGCCTTGACAAAACTAGACGGTACGGCCAAGGGAGGGATTATTCTTGCGATTAATGAAGAACTTGGTATTCCTGTAAAATTGATTGGAATCGGCGAAAAAGTCGATGATTTAAAAGATTTTAACGGAGAAGAATTCACTGCGGCACTCTTTGAGGAGGACTGAAAATAGTGAAATTCGGAATTATTGGCGGAACCGGTTTTTATGAACCGGGCCTTTTAGATGAGGAGAGAGAGCTTACAGTAAAAACACCTTATGGAGCTGCTACCTTAAAAGTCGGTCTTTACCAGGGGAAGGAGGTTATTTTTCTCCCGCGGCATGGTAAAAGCCATATGATTCCCCCTCACCTCATAAATTACCGGGCAAATATCTGGGCGCTCAGAGAAATCGGCGCAACTAAAGTGATTGCCACTGCCGCCGTCGGCTCCCTTCAGGAAGACCTGAGGCCCGGTGAAATTGTCCTTGTCGACCAGCTTCTCGATTTTACGAAAAGCCGCCCTCAAACCTTTTTCGAAGGAGGAGGGGCAGGGGTCTTGCACGTTGACATGACCTCGCCTTACTGTCCCAGTCTCCATGAAGATATCTATCAAGTTGCGCGCCGCATTCAGCTTCACGTGCACCGCACCGGCACTTATGTATGCACAGAAGGCCCCCGTTACGAGACTCCTGCAGAAATCCGAATGTTCCGGATGCTGGGCGGTGATGTTGTCGGGATGACGAGTGTACCTGAGGTTGTTCTGGCGCGGGAGGCAACCCTTTGCTATGCTACCCTCGCTTTAATTACAAATTACGCCGCAGGGATTTCTTTGCGGCCCTTGTCTCATCAAGAAGTTGTGGAGGCGACGAACAGAGCGCAACATGCCATGCGCAAACTTATCTTTACCAGTATCGAGCAGATAAAAGAAGAACGTTCCTGCTCCTGCCCTCAAGCTGCTAAAGAATTGGGTTCTTTAGGAATAAAAGAAAAAGGAGAGTAGGATTGTTTTGGAAGTCTTGCGCTGGGAAAAGAATTGCTTGCTAATCCTTGATCAATCAGAGTTGCCTCAGAACACGCATTTTATCGAATGCACCCACTACCGGCAGGTAGCACAGGCAATTCAGGAAATGAAAGTCCGGGGCGCTCCCGCCCTTGGAGCCGCGGCCGCCTTCGGTTTGGCACTATCCGCTTTCAACTTCACAGGAAATGAAGGAAGCACTTTCGAACGTTTTTTGCTTGAAGCTGCTCAAACCTTGAGAGCAACACGACCAACGGCTGTCAATCTCAACTGGGCGGTTGAAAAAATGCTAAAAGTATCCCATAAACTAAGCGGAAAAACTCTGGCCCAAATCAGGGAGGGGCTTTTAGAGGCTGCTCACCAGATTCTCATGGAACAGCGAGAGCAAGATGAGCAAATCAGCTCCTTTGGTGCGGTGTTAATTCCTTCCCCCGCCCGTGTTTTAACTTATTGCAATACTGGCGCACTGGCAACAGCGGGATTGGGCACCGCATTGGGGGTTATTTTTAAGGCGCACCAGCAAGGAAAAGAAATCCATGTTTATGTCCCCGAAACAAGACCTGTGCTTCAAGGAGCGCGCCTTACAGTTTGGGAACTAAAACAGCGGGGAGTTCCTTTTACATTAATTACAGATAACACGGCCGGCTCCCTTTTTGCTCAGGGAAAAATTGACCTGGTTATTGTGGGTGCGGACCGGATTGTAGCCAACGGTGATTTTGCAAATAAAATAGGGACTTACAACCTGGCTGTTCTGGCAGCTTACCACCGGCGTCCATTTTACGTTGCCGCCCCACTTTCAACTTTCGATCCAAATCTCAAGAAAGGGGAAGATATTCCCGTTGAAATTAGAAACCCGGATGAAGTAAGAAAAATTAAAGGAAGTCTGATAACTTACGAAAACTGTCCGGTTTTTAACCCTTCTTTTGATATTACTCCTCACGAATTGGTTTCAGGCTATATAACGGAACGGGGAATAATGAAACCCCCTTTTAATGATGCACTTTTTTCAAGGGATCTTGCGCTTTAGGTCAGGAGGCAAAAAATGGAGCAGACGCGGGAGGAGATAAAAGAGGTTATTGTTGAAATTGGATGGACCCTGCTGCAACAAGGTCTTGTTCTTGGTGCTTGGGGAAATATAAGCAGGCGCGTCAAAGGTTTAAAGGGATTCTTCATTACGCCAAGCGGCGTTCCCTACTCCACGTTGGCCCCTCAGGATCTTGTCCTGGTTGACTATACAGGAAGAAAACGAGAGGGAAAACTAAGGCAATCCACGGAAACTCCTCTTCATGCAGCAATTTACCGGGCGCGCCAGGATGTTCACGGGATTATCCATACGCATAGTCCGTTCTCATCTGTTTTTGCCGTAAACAGGAGGGAGATCCCTCCGATCCTTGAGGAAGCCGCACAATTGATCGGGGGAAGGATAAAGGTAGCCCCCTATGCTTTACCGGGTACTCACGAACTGGCCGAGGCCGCAGTCTCTGCTTTGGAAGAAAGATCTGCTGTTTTGCTGGCAAATCACGGCCTTGTCGGAGTGGGGCGGTCCCTCAAGGAGGCCCTTTTAGTATGTCAGGTTGCAGAAAAAGCCGCCCAGGTCTATCTTTGGGCGAAATTGAGTGGAAGACCCCATATTTTAGAAGATGAAGAGGTGCGGAGATTGCGTGAAAATTTTTTAAAAAATTACGGGCAACAACCTGGAGGAGAAGATTAATATGGAAAAAATTTTAATTCAAGATTGTTTAATTTTACCTGCAACCCACCGGCTGGGAAAAAAAGAGAAAACTCAAGACCTTCTGATTAAAGGAGACATTGCAATTGACGGAGGCCGCCTTCTTAAAGTAGGACCGGAGGGTACTATTCCTTCTGATTGGAACCCAGGCAAGATTATCAATGGTAAAAATTTTCTCTGCCTTCCCGGCTTGATCAACTGTCACACGCATGCGGCAATGACTTTGCTGAGAAGTTACGCGGATGACCTTCCGCTCATGTACTGGCTCGAGAAGAAAATCTGGCCGATCGAGGCGCGTTTGACAGGTGAAGATGTTTATTGGGGAACCCTTCTTGCCCTGATCGAAATGATTAAATCGGGTACAACTACCTTTAATGATATGTATTTTTATATGGACGAAACTGCTCAGGCGGTAGAAAAGATAGGGATGAGGGCCTGTCTCGCGCGCGGCCTGGTCGGGATCGGAAACCAGGCCGAAAAAGGGCTGGAAGAAAGCCGTGCTTTCATTGAAAAATGGCAAGAGGGTGCCGGCGGAAGGATTAAGGTATGGCTTGGGCCCCACGCCCCCTATACCTGCCCTCCCTCTTACTTAAAAAAGGTGATCTCCCTTGCTCAAGAATACGACGTCGGGATTCATATCCATGTTTCAGAAACAAAGGACGAAATCGCGCAGATTGAGAAGAAGTACAAAAAAACCCCGGTAGGCTACTTGCAGGAAATCGGTCTTTTTCAGTTTCCTGTTCTGGCCGCGCATTGCGTTCACCTTACTGATGAAGACATAAATTTGCTTGCCGAATCAGGAATAAGTATTGCCCATAACCCTGAAAGCAACATGAAACTGGCAAGCGGGATTGCGCCTGTAGCAAAATTGCGCGCCGCCGGGATTACTGTTGGTCTAGGAACAGACGGGGCGGCAAGCAATAATAATTTAGACATGTTTGGCGAAATGCGAACAGCGGCCCTCCTGCATAAAGTTGTCAACGAAGACCCTTTAGTTTTACCGGCCTCCGAAGTTATCTTAATGGCGACCCGGGATGGCGCCCGCGCCTTGGGCCTGGAAAATGAGGTCGGAATGCTGAAACCCGGCCTGAAAGCAGATCTTATCTTAATCAACCTCAATCAGGCACATCTTTTTCCCAGACACAACCTTGTAGCACATTTGGTTTATGCCGCCCAGGGGCACGATGTCGATACTGTAATCATTGACGGCAAGGTAGTGATGGAGCACAGGAAAATTCTAACTGTTGACGAAGAACTGGTACGGGCGGAGGTGGAAAAACGCATCCCGCGCCTGACATCGCCGGGCTGAATATATTTGACAAGAGTTTATCTGTGGGCTAAAATGCTGTTAAGGTTAATACCTTGACAGGCAGGGTGAAAAAATGACTTTAAGCAAATTGGGCCGCATCACGCTTTTATATGATTTTTACGGTTCTCTGTTGACCCCGAAACAACACGAAGTAATACGGCTTTATTATGAATACGATTTATCTTTAGGAGAAATAGCGGCTGAATTTAAAATAAGCAGGCAAGCAGTGCATGACATTTTAAAACGCGCCGAAAGGTCTTTAGAGGCATACGAAGCAAAACTTGGGTTGCTTGCGGGATACCTAAAGGGGCGTGATGCTGCGGTTGCCGGAGAAAGGGGGTGAGGGTTTTGCTTTTTCAAGGACTGGCAGAAAAGCTGCAGCATACCTTCAAGAAACTAAAAGGAAAAGGAAAGTTAACTGAAAATGACATTAAAGACGCACTTCGCGAGGTACGGCTGGCCCTTTTGGAAGCAGATGTAAGTTTACCTGTAGTAAAACAGTTTATCCAGCGTGTCAGGGAACGAAGTATGGGCGTAGAAGTTTTAGAAAGTCTCACTCCTGCCCAACAAATGATCAAAATCGTGAACGAAGAACTTGCTGCATTGATGGGAGAAGGTCTCAGTAAAGTTAAGTTTAATCCCGCGGGCCCTACAATCTTTATGCTGGTGGGACTTCACGGGAGCGGAAAAACCACCACAGGCGGGAAGCTCGCACTTTTCTTCCGGAGACAGGGAAGGCGGCCTTTGCTGGTTGGAGCGGACATTTACCGTCCGGCGGCAGGGAAACAGGTCGAGGTCCTGGCAAAGCAAATTAACGTTCCCTTTTTTACCCCTGGAGATCATCCGGCTCCGGTCGAGATTGCGCAGGCCTCCCTGGATTTCGCCAGGAGGCAGGGATGCGATTTAATCATTGTCGATACTGCAGGAAGACTGCATGTCGACGAAGATCTAATGAAGGAACTCGCGGATCTGAGAGAAGCGCTGGAACCCCAGGAGATTTTTCTGGTTGTCGATGCAATGACAGGCCAGGATGCTGTAAATATCGCAAAGAGTTTTCACGAAGAGCTGAATTTAACAGGAGTTATCTTAACGAAACTCGATGGGGATGCCCGCGGGGGTGCGGCACTTTCGGTTAAAACGGTGACAGGATGCCCGATCAAGTTTATCGGAGTAGGCGAAAAATTAGAAGCCCTGGAGCCTTTTTATCCGGATCGCATGGCAGCAAGAATTCTCGGGATGGGTGATGTTCTCAGCCTAATCGAAAAAGCCCAAGCGACTTTTGATCAAGAGAAAGCAAAAGAGCTTGAAAGAAAACTTCGCAAACAAGAGTTTACACTCGAAGATTTTTTGGCCCAGATTCACCAGGTACGTTCGATGGGACCGCTGGAGCAGGTTTTGAGTTTAATTCCGGGTTTGAGTGGAGCGAAGCAGTTCCGCAAAATACAGGAGGAGCTCGATGAAAAGGAACTGGTTTATATTGAAGCGATTATTAACTCTATGACTCCGGAAGAAAGAAGAAACCCTTCAATAATAAATGGGAGCCGGAGAAAGCGGATTGCGCGGGGGAGCGGAACCACGGTCCAGGAGGTCAACCGCTTGCTGAAACAATTTGAACAGACGCGCAAACTTATCAAACAATTCAGTGAATTAGGTGCGGGGAAAGGTACCCGTAAATTAAAGTCTTTTAAATTTCCGTTGTTTTAAAGGAGGTTTCAAATGGCAACACGGATTAGATTAAAAAGGGTGGGAGCCAAAAAGAGTCCTGCCTACCGGATCGTTGTTGCAGACTCCCGGTCCCCCAGAGACGGGCGCTTTATTGAGGAAATCGGTTACTACCAGCCGACTTCCAATCCTGAGGTCATCAAAATTGACGAAGAAAAAGCGCTTCTCTGGTTAAGCCGGGGGGCACAACCCTCTGAGACCGTGAGAGCGCTTTTCAAAAAAACCGGGGTCTGGCAGAAACGCTCCAGCAAGTATGCTGCAACAGAAGGCTGAAGGCTCCAAATGGGGGGATGAGGAATGCGAGAATTAATTGAACTTCTTGCGAAATCTCTTGTAGATAACTCTGCCGCCGTTCAGGTAGATCAAACCGAAGACGAAAAAACAATCTTTATTGTATTAAAAGTTGCGAATGCAGATATGGGAAAAGTTATCGGAAAGCAAGGAAAAATTGCCAGGGCAATTCGTACCCTGGCAAAAGCAGCGGGTGCAAAAGTTGGGAGAAAAGTGAGCGTCGAAATTACTTCGTAAACAATCTAATTCTAAAGGTTTCCGGAGCGGCGAAATGGAGAAATTTATTACGGTTGGACAAATTACTGCTCCATTTGGATCCCGGGGCGAAGTCAAAGTTATCCCCTATACTGATTTTCCCGAGCGTTTTCTTGAAACAAAGCGGATCTTTCTTCGCCTTTCAGGTCTTTTTCTTGAAAAAGAGGTGGAGGGGGCTTTCCTGCAAAGAAATCGCGTCATCCTGAAACTCTCAACCGTTGATACCCCGGAAGAGGCAAAAAAATTCCGGGGTGCTTTGATTCAAGTGCCCCTTGAAGAAGTCTGGCCCTTGCCGGAAGGCCATTATTACCATTTCCAGTTGGTGGGGATCGATGTATATACCGAAGAGGGTAAATTTGTGGGGAAAGTTAAGGAAATTCTGACTACCGGAAGCAACGATGTCTACATTGTAAAAAGCGACGCGCAAAAAACAGATTATTTGATACCTGCCATTAAAGAGATTGTCAAAAAAATTGATTTAGAAAAAGGGCTTATCCTTATCCGACCTTTGCCCGGTCTGCTCGGAGAGTGAGTTTCTTGATTATTAAGATCTTGACAATTTTTCCGGAAATGTTTTTGGGGCCCTTTCAAAGCAGTATTCTCAAACGCGCCCAAGAGCGCGGCTTCTTCCAAATTGAAATTATTGATCTACGGGAATTCTCGGAAGATAAACACCGCAAGGTGGATGATTATCCTTACGGCGGCGGCGCGGGTATGGTTATGAAGCCGGAACCCTTTTTTCGGTGTCTGGATAAGGTAAAAACCAGCCCTTTTTCCCGTACAATCCTCCTTACCCCGAGAGGCGAGACATTTACACAAACAAAAGCCCAAGATTTTGCGAAGGAACCGGAATTAGTTTTCATTTGCGGGCATTATGAAGGGATTGATGAAAGGGTCAGACATCTGGCTACCGATGAAATTTCGATCGGAGACTTTATTTTGACAGGAGGAGAGATTGCAGCAATAGCGATCGTCGACTGTGTTGTTCGTCTCCTTCCCGGGGTTGTCGGTGAAGAGGGGTCCCTTCAAGAAGAGTCTTTTAGTTTCGGTTTACTGGAATACCCTCAGTATACACGGCCCCGCGTCTATCAGCAATGGGAAGTTCCAGAGATCTTATTAAGCGGAAACCACCAGGCAATATCCCGCTGGCGGCGTGCGCAGGCTGTAAAACGCACGTTTTTATGCCGTCCGGATTTACTTCAGAATGTCAAATGGAATGACGAAGACCGAAAAGCTGTTGATGAAATTTTTCATTCCCAAGAAATAGACAGAGAATCTTGAAACTGTTGTGATTTCCCAGTTCCTGTGCTATAATTAACGGCAGTGTCGGCAATTAACCCTTAAAATACAGAGCACCAAGGAGGTATAGATTCCCGTGGACTTAATGAAAATAGTTGCGCAAGATTACTTGAAAAAGGAGATTCCTCCCTTTCGTCCTGGCGACACGGTAAGAGTGCATGTAAAGGTTGTTGAAGGCAATCGAGAAAGAACGCAAACTTTTGAGGGAACAGTGATTAGGAGGCGGGGAAGCGGTCTCAATGAAACCTTTACTGTACGGCGTATTTCTTACGGGGTGGGGGTCGAAAGAACCTTCCCGTTGCATTCACCGCGTCTGGAAAAGATCGAAATGCTTCGCAGGGGCCGTGTCCGGCGCGCCCGGCTTTATTACCTCCGGGGAAGAGTGGGTAAAGCTGCTCGAATTCGCGAACGGAAGTAGGGAAAAATTTGGCTCAGGAAAAAAAACCGTTTTGGAGGGAAATTCTCGAATCAGTAATCCTTGCGGTAGTTTTGGCTGCCGTGATTCGTCTCTGGCTGTTTGAGCCATTTTATATTCCTTCTCCCTCAATGCAACCAACATTATATCCCGGCGATCGGATTATAGTGAATAAGTTATCATACCGACTGCACCCGCCGGAACGCGGGGATGTTATTGTATTTAAATTTCCTCTTGATCCCCAAAGGGATTTTGTCAAGAGAGTCGTCGCCTTAGAACAAGAAACTATCGAAGTTCGCCAGGGTTACGTATACATTAATGGAAGAAGGCTGGAAGAACCTTATCTGCCTCACGAACTGGTTCCGGATTACGGGCCGATCAAGGTTCCCCGCGGCCACCTGTTCGTGATGGGTGATAACCGGAACAATAGTGAGGACAGTCGGTTCTGGGGGCCTTTAAATCAAAAGTATCTTATTGGGAAGGCCTTTTTTGTCTATTGGCCTCCTCACCACATGGAACTGATTAAATGAAGCATTCCGGAATCGCTACCGAAATGAGTAAAAAGCGCCTAAGTTTACTGATTAACAATCTTAAAGTCATAGATCTTGTTTTTGAATTAGTTGACGCTCGTTGCCCTCTCAGTACCCGAAGCTCCGTAGTTGAACGGCTGATTGCCGGAAAACGTCAATTAATTGTTCTCAACAAGGCCGATTTGGCCGATCCCGCAGCTACAAAGCAATGGCTCTTTCATTTTAAACAAGAGGGAAAAGCATCCTTAGCTGTAGATTCTCGCAGAGGCGACGGGTTTCGAAATGTTTGGGAAGATTTAAACCATTATGCTGAGGAGTTAAGTCAAACATTGCAAAAAAAAGGGCGCCGTGCCAGGGAGTTACGAACTGCAGTGCTTGGAATTCCGAATGTAGGCAAGTCCACTTTTCTCAACAAAATAGTGGGAAGACGTTCCGCGGCGACAGGCAATCGTCCTGGGATTACAAAAGGCCCTCAGTGGATTCACCTGCAAGGAAGCCTCTTGATATTAGATACACCTGGTGTCCTGCCGCCGCAACTTAAGCATGAAGAGGCGGTTTTTAAACTGGCTGCAATCGGAGCGCTTGATAAAAGAAAATATAATTCGGAGAATGTAGGGGAAAAATTAATTAAATTTTTAGAAGCACGCTACCCGGGAAGTTTTTCCGGGTATTTCGGAATACCTCCAGATGCTCTTTCGCTAGAAATTCTTGCCCAAAAGAAAAAATTCCTCCTGCCTAACGGCCTGTTTGACCTTCACCGGGCAGCTAATTTCTTGCTTGACTCATTTCAAAACGGCAAGTTCGGTTCCTTTACTTTAGAACTCCCCAATGAAAAATGCTCTTTAACAACATAAGGTATGCAGGGGTACTTTTGTTTAGGGAGCAGGATTCCTGGAAAGTGGGCTAGAAATAAAAATTTAACAAAACGGATGAAGAGCAAAGATGAGAAGGAAAAAAGAAATAATTTTAGATGATGAACAAGAAGGGGCGCGGTTGCTCCGACTACATTCTTGTGAGCGGCTTCTGTGGAAAAACGGAATAAGTTTAATTGCCGGGATTGACGAAGCAGGAAGGGGCCCCCTCGCGGGCCCCCTTGTCGCGGCGGCAGTGGTTATCGATAAGGAATTACTCATTCCCGGTTTGAACGATAGCAAGCGCCTCACTCCTGCCTTTCGTACCCGGCTGGTGCAGGAAATTAAACGCAATGTTAAAGGCTGGAGCGTTGGGGTTGTTCCTGTAGGCTTTATTGAACGTTATAATATTCACCAGGCAACCTTTTATGCAATGGAACTTGCCTTAAACCGCCTTCCAGTTGCCCCCGAACATATCCTGGTAGACGGTTGGGCTCTGCCGGGTTCAGCAATTCCTCAAACTCCTCTCATTAAAGGCGATGCCCGAAGTGCTGCGATTGCCGCGGCCTCTATTCTTGCAAAAACAATGCGCGATGAAATTATGAACTACTACAGCCGGATTTACTCCAAGTACGGGTTTGAAAAAAATAAAGGATATCCCACCCCTGCCCATCTTGCAGCACTGAAAAAATACGGGCCCTGTTTTCTTCACCGTCGTACTTTTCGAGGGGTCAAGGAGAGTTGCAATGGGAACTGAAGATTTAAAATTCTTACTTGAGCCTTGCCGCCTCCCTCAAGCATGCAGGGAGGCAGGGGAATTAAAACAAGACCCATTTTTAATAAAAATTTTAGAAGTTAAAGGGAAAACAGTAATCGCCTCTGCTCGAGGATTTCTTTGGGAGGTTAAGACGGAAATACCTCTTGCCCCAGGTCAATTTTTTCTCGTAAAACAGGAGTTAAAAGAAGGGGACAAACTAACCTGGCGCGTTCTGGAAAAAATACCAGATCCTTTAGCAAGGGAAGCGCCGGGAACAATTTTAGAGCAACTCGGGTTTTCAGAGCATGTACAAAATGGCGCGATTTTATCCGTTTTACGCAACGCGGAACTTCCCCTTACCCAAGAAAATTTTCATCTGATCCGGCAAATTCTCATTAAACTTGGAGGCTTTTCTCCCATTAATCTTTTAATCGCAGCAACCCTGGCAAGACTCTCTCTTTCTCCTCAACCTTTGCTCTTGCAATCTCTTGCCTCCTTTTTAGATAAAGCAATTACCCAAAATCACCTGAAACATCCAAATGCCCCAAAAGTTTTTTCTTCGCTTCAAAGTACTGAAAAAAATCCCCAGGGGATGTTAATTGCTTCCCATCTGCAAACAGCAGTGGATCAACTCCGCGCCTTTCTCTTTTTGATTTTGCAGCACCTTAAAAAGCCTTCTGAAAATGAGCCACAGAGTGTTCCTCTGAAATTCGAAAAAGGCAGGCAAGAATATTTACTGGGCGGACAGGTTTATGCCTGGGCGCAGAAAATCTCTAACAAGCAAGCATCTTTCTTTTACACCCCCCTTTTCCTGTTTTTCGATCAAGATCAAGACGCCTCTCCAAAAGGTGAAATCTATATTTATCCTCCCCCCCAAGAAACACCGGAATCACCAGAGTGGCGGTGTATTCTTTCCTTGGAAACACTTTATTTAGGCTGGATTCAAGTAGAATTAACACTTCAGGAACCGCACCTTCGCGTCCAGGCTCTTGTGGAACAGAAAGAAGCAAAACTTCTTTTAGATAAGTATTGGCCCCGCCTTGCATCTGTGCTTCAAAATTTAAATTTTTCTTTTTCCTGGTTGGGCTGCCGGATCGGAACCGTAAAAACCACCCTTTCAG
>DAOURU010000306.1 GCA_030627585.1 Bacillota bacterium | reverse complement strand
TGGCGATGGTCATTCCAGGGCTTCTTTTCGGTGCTGTGATGACGGCCATCACCACCGTGGGGATCCCGGTTTTCAGCGAATACCTGCACCAAGAGGAGAAGCGCAAAAGTTTTCTGCCCCTCGTCTGGAGCTGTTTCCACATTATTGTCTTTTTCTTTTGCTTATCTGCTTTGTGGCTTTTCCGCTTACCCCTTGGCTGGTCAAATTGCTGGCACCTGGGTTCGGCCCTGAGCAAGCGGCCCTGACTGCAACTCTTGTCAAGATCATTCTTCCTGCTATAGTGTTTATGGGTCTTGCCGGTTGGGCGCAGGGTGTGGTTTGTCTTGAGGTGCCTGGGCGGTGGTGGTCTGGCTGTGTTTGTGGTGCTGGGTTTGCGCCTCGTTGTCTTGTTTGGGTTGGGCGCTGTCGTTTATGCTTTGTTGTGCCGGGCTTTGCGGGTGCGGGAGATGGCTTACGCCCTCAATCTCCTCCGCCGCCTGAAAGCCCAAATAGTCCGGTAGTGCTTTAAAGGAGTTCGGCGAATGAGTGGGAAGTGTCAAGAAACACGAGGGGATCAGTTCAATCTGGCAGCAGATGACCCCCTTATTTTGTTGCTGTTAGATGTTTTTCCAGTAAGCTGTTGTTATGACCGGTTACTGAGTTTATGATAGCTTTAAGAAAGAACTATATGGAGGGTATAAAATGGAGCAGGTCATAGTAAGAGTTTCTAGTAAGCGGCAAATAACTTTGCCTGCTGCAATTTATAAAAAGCTTGGTATCCAGCCGGGACAAAAAATGTTATTAGAAGTTCAAGGGGACAAAATTATTCTTTCGCCGAAAACTACAAGTTATACGGAACTACTGGCCGGTTCATTGAAGAACATCTATGGCCGAACTCCGGAAGAGGTCAACGATTACATCAGGAAGGAACGCGAAACTAAGTTTCGCCAACCGCTACCGCAAGGCTGAGGTGCGCTTTCAGAAGAGGTTTGGAGATTCCATTAGGTGGTTGGAGTTGGAGCTGGAGGAGAAGCAGAGGCTGGTGCGGGAGATGGCGCGAATCGCCGAGGGGTGCGGTATCAGCTTGTATAGCTGTTGCCAGCCCGAACTGGTAGGAGAAGGCGTAAAGAGGGGCAGTTGTGTAGATTACTCTCATATGGCTTCGATTTTCGGGGAATTGATTCCTGCACCCAGAAAATCCCCGACCAGGGCCGGGTGCTGCTGCTATGAGAGCATTGACATCGGCATGTACGACACCTGTCTTCACGACTGCGTGTACTGTTACGCCAATCAGGATCACCGGGGGGCTCTCAAGCGGTATCGTGCTCACAGGCCTGAGAGTCCGAGTTTGCTGCCAGGAGAATATAAATTCAACGAGAACAGGGGTAGCAATCGAATCCCCAGCCGTTACTGCCAACCAAAATTAATTCCCTGAGTGGAGGTAGATCCTTGCAGAAAGAAGCATAAGGCTGGAGAAACTTTAGGGCCTGCCCGGAAATAATGGCATGGAAGACATGTTGCTACGAATTGCGATGCCGTGTTGTACATGAAGCTTATCTGGATGTAACTAAAGAAGAAGCTAACACTTCAATACAGGCTACTATTCAAGCAATCAAATATATCTATGGGCTTCTTCCGCATGGTCTACAATAGGCCGTTACTGAACTATCCTTTTTGGCTCATCTTCCCAAAACAACCAAAAGAAAAGGCACACCTTTGAAAATCAGTTGCTGCGCCCTACTTTTTGCACCTATGGGCGAACGGGGAATGTTATATGAGCCTTGAGAGGTTCTTAATTGAGCGTGCTCTGCTTTTCCGTG
>DAOURU010000094.1 GCA_030627585.1 Bacillota bacterium | reverse complement strand
TCATTGAAGTGGGGGAGGTGCGATTTTTAAGGCGGACGGAAAAATTTCGCCCCGCTCCTCCGGGCGTGAGCATCGGCCACTACCGCGTCACGGCGGGTACATTGGGCGCCGTCGTAACCGATCGCAAGACAGGGGAGATGCTGATTTTATCAAATAACCATGTTCTTGCCAACGCCTCAGATGGCGGGGACAAGCGGGCGCGCGCCGGGGACCCCGTTTACCAGCCCGGCAGCTACGACGGAGGAAGTGAAGATGACATGATCGGGCATCTGGAGCGCTTTATTCCTGTTTACCGGTACAGTAAGGAGGCTGACTGCAATATCGCGGCACTGGGGGTAAGGGCCGCAAACGCGGTAATTCGTTCCTTTCGCCCCCATTATATTTTGCGCCTGGAACGGTGGGGAACGGTAAACCTTGTTGACTGCGCGGTGGCGCGGCCCCTCGACCCGGGCCTGGTGACCCCCGAGATTTTAGAGGTTGGCAGAGTGGCCGGTGCGGAGGAGGCGCGGCCGGGCCTTCAGGTCAAAAAGAGCGGGCGCACAACCGGTCTTACCCAGGGACGGGTGACTGCGGTTCGGGTTACCCTGAACGTGACAATGGGTCACAGTTCCGATGTCGTCCGTTTTCAGGAGCAGTTCATGGCAGAATTGAAATCCGGGCCCGGGGATAGCGGATCTCTTGTGCTGGACATGGAAAACCAGGCGGTAGGACTTCTTTTTGCAGGCTCTAAGGAGTATTCGGTTTGCAACCCCATTCAAAAGGTTCTCGATAAACTGGGTGTGGATCTTTTATGAAGTCAAGAAAGCTGGGTTTGGCTTTGGGGGGCGGGGGGCTTTTAGGGGTCGCCCACATTGCTGTGCTCGAAGTTCTCGAGGAAAACGGGATCAGGCCTGCGATCGTTACCGGGACCAGTGCGGGCGGCCTGGTGGCGGCGCTCTACGCCGCAGGGATCAGTCCTTGCGAGATGCGAGAAATGGCGCTGAAGCTTCGTAAAGAGGATCTTTTTGCCTGGAACTTTACGCCTGGCACTTTTCTCTTCCTCCTGATCCAGACCCTGTGGGACCTGGTGCGGCTTTTTCAGCTTCTGCCGCGTGGCCTGCTCCGCGGAGCTAAAATAGCCCGCTATGTTCATAAGGCCACAGGCAAAAAAAATATTGCCCGGCTCCCGGCTCCCCTGGGTCTGGTTGCCACCGATCTGGTGACGGGAAGCCGTGTTGTTTTTACCAACAGGCCTCCGGCAGAGCCTGTTTCCGGGTCGGTTTTTCTGAAAGATGCCCCGCTTGGACTGGCGGTTCGCGCCAGCGCCGCAATCCCCGGGGTTTTTGATCCTGTTCCCTACCGGGGTTTTCTCCTGGCGGACGGGGGGTTGGTTGAAATGGTTCCCGCTCCTCTGGCGCGCCTTTTAGGGGCAAGGGTTGTGGTTGCGGTAAGCTTGGGCCTGCGGAAGCCGGCCCCGGAACCCGAAAGCATTCTTCAGGTGATTTTAAGAAGCATCAACATTATGACCGTGCGGGGAACACGGCACGATTTGGCGTGTGCGGATCTTGTCATTAATCCCGCTGTGGCAAGTGCAGGACTGGGCGATTTCGAATGTATTCCGCAGCTCCTGGAGGGCGGACGAAGCGCCGCCCTCCAGGCGCTTCCGGACCTTAAAAAACTTCTCAAACAGTAACACTTTTGCCGCTCGAAATGTATTTTGGAAAGAGATGCTCAAAGACGGGAAATGGGCCCGTCTCCTGGGCCGTACTCACTATATTTACAGTGCAAAGGAGGGCTTTTAAATGACTGAAGCGCACCAAGTAGAGTTTTTTAGAGGTCGTTTCCCCTTTATCCTCTTTTTGATTCTGATCCTGCTCTTCTTCGGCGACGACTAAAATAACATAAGCATCAGGCCTGAGTGGCCACAATTAAATGGATGTTTCCGAATAAGGCAATTCACCGGGAAAGGAGGGTTTTAAATGGCTGAAGCGAGCGGTGTCGGCTTCTGTGACAGCCGTTTTGCCTTTATCCTCTTCTTAATTCTGATCTTACTCTTCTTCGGTGACTTTTAGAACGGCATACTTTAGCGGGGGCCACACGGATCGCTCCGGTGTGGCCTCTCTTTCTAGTCTTTTCCAGTCTTTTTTGTGCTCACCATATTCAGAAAGGAGGGGATCTTTATGGCCGGTGCTCTTTTTGATGAGCGGGCCTTTCAGGTCATCCAAAGTTTCCGGCCTTATCTGGGGCCCCTCGGGAACGGGTACGTGGCTGCCCTGGAAAGTTTGCTGGAATTACTGAGCAGCGAACCAGCCAAAAAAACGCTTGATGCTTTGCGTTTTTTCGGGCTCGGAGAAGAATTTAAAATGCTGGCGGATGAAAGCAACCCCGATCTCAACCCTTTTACCCTCTTTTTGATTTTAATTTTACTGGTCTTGGCGGACCTTCCGGAAGGCAAAGACGGAGGCGTAAAACCAAAGGGAATACCGCCTGATGAGGAAACGCAACAACTGCCGCCTTTTGCGGAACCGGGGCCTCCATCATAAAACGTGAGGATTTATAAAAGCACAAACCCCCGGGCGCCCGGGGGTTTACCGCTCACCTGTTGTTTTTTTTAGGAAAGGTAAATCTCCAGGTAGTACGGGAATCGGCTTCTTCTTTTTCCTGAGCCAATGGGGCTTCGCTTCCTGCTACAGGAAAATCTTCCGGCGCGCTTTCTGGCGCGGCACTTTATCTTTGGGGGGGATGATGATGTTTGAAGAAGAGGCCCTGGGTTTAACGGATTCGTTTCTGAAATCGGTTATGTCGAAACTCGTCAAACAGCTTGAGCAGAAAACGGCGGAGGGGAGCGCCGGTCATGGTGCGGTTAAGGTGGTCGTCAGCGGGAAGCAACAAGTGGCCAGAGTTGAGATTAGCCCGCGTGCGGTAAAGGATGTTGCGGAACTGGAACAATTAGTGGCAGAAGCGACCAACGCGGCTTTGAGCAAAGCGCGCGAACTCCTTAAAAAAGAGCTTAAAAAGCTGGTGGGAAACATTCCCTGGCCGGAAGATCTGTTGATACCTTGATACTCTAAGATTTTCTCGCTTCGGCAGGACTTGCGCCTGTCCCGGCTTGCTCCGGTAAAGATGAAAAGGCCTGCCGGCCGTTCTAAAGCCTCCGGAGATTTTGAGAAGACCTGATCAATATCAGGTCTTTGTTTCTTGCCAAAAGATGGTAACACTTGAGGCTTTTGGGACGTAACATAAATCAAGCACGCAGAACATTGGAGCAGGAAATTAAAGTTATTTTTTATTGCAGAGAGGAATCCGCTTCCAGAACTCTTTTTTCGTGAAACCGGAGCGAGGAGGGACCGAGAAAAAGTGCGAGCGTTAATTACCGGGATTACGGGATTCGCCGGAAGCCACCTGGCCGAGTACCTTTTAAACCGGAATGATGTTGAGGTTTACGGAACCATCCGGTGGCGGAGCCGTACTGAAAACATCGATGCAATCCGCACTCGCATTTACCTTCTGGAGTGCGATTTAACGGATGCCAGCTCTGTTGATCGGGTCATTTTCGAGGTGCGGCCGGATCTCATTTTTCACCTTGCAGCCCAGAGTTTTGTACCTACATCCTGGCACGCCCCGGCTGAGACGCTGATGAACAACATTCTCAGTCAATTGCATATTTTTGAAGCCGTGCGCCGGGCTGGACTCCGGCCGCGCGTGCAGATCGCTTGTTCCAGCGAAGAGTACGGCCTTGTTTACCCTACGGAAGTGCCGATCACGGAGGAGAATCCGTTACGCCCTTTAAGTCCCTACGGAGTCAGTAAAGTCGCCCAGGATTTATTGGGTTACCAGTATTTCCAGAGTTATGGGCTATTTATCGTGCGCACCCGCGCTTTTAACCATACCGGGCCGCGCCGGGGCGAGGTATTCGTAACATCCAATTTTGCGAAACAGATCGCAGAGATCGAGGCGGGACTCCGGGAGCCTGTTGTTTACGTCGGAAACCTGACTGCAAAGCGTGATTTCACCGATGTCCGGGACATCGTTCGGGGGTACTGGCTCGCCCTGGAAAAGGGCGAGCCGGGAGAGGTTTATAATATCTGCCAGGGTAAAACCTGGACTGTTAAAGAGGTTCTGGAAACCCTTATAGAGTTGGCCCAGATCGAGGTTAAAATACAGGTTGAAAGCGGGCGGTTCCGACCCTCGGATGTCCCTGTTTTATGGGGCAGTTGCGACAAGTTCCACCGGCAGACCGGCTGGCAACCGGAGATTCCCCTCCAGGAGACACTGGAGGATTTGCTAAATTACTGGAGGGACAGGGTTAAGGCGGGCTCTCTTGATCGTCAATGATTGATAGTGAAAAGCGGGGTTGTTTCCCCGCTTTTTTGCTGCCTTTCTGGATTTATGGAAGATTCTGCTACATTGGCCAGGAGGTCCCGGCGATTGTTGTCACACAAACTTGGGTACTGGAATATTATGGCAATAAACCAGATTACTGCAAAAAACTTCAGAGAGCTTATTTTGCAACATACAGGAGGCTGTCGGAAATGACTGTAAGGGGCAAAAATCTTGTTTTTAACGGGTATTTCGACATTGAGTCCGCAGATGAGGAATTTCCCATGGGGTGGGTTAAAGCTAATGATCATCCGGCGATAACGCTGGAATGGAGCACCGATTTCGCGGTTGTTGGGCAGCATACCGTAAAGGTAAAAAACACAGGCTACTGCGAGGGTGTTGCAGGAATTGTTCAGGTCCAGCGCTACAGCATTGAAGTAGAGCCTGATGCAGTCTGGGAATTAGCAGCCTGGATGCGGACGGAGAGGGCGGGAGCTTCCCTGAGGTTGATGGCGGTCTTTATGAAAAGCAATTGGGAGTATCACAGCGAGAGTCATTTAAAATTTATTTCTACAGCAGAGATGCGGCGGTACGCCGGCCTAATTTATGCTCCTGAAGGAGCAGCGTGGCTGGAAGATTGCCTGCGGGGTTCATGACAACCCGGAAACGCTGCCATCGACCCTATGGATTTCCTGGGTTACGTTAAGAAAAATCTCTTAGGGGGAATAAAAAATGCGTGTGAAGGTTTCTGCAGGCTATATCGTGAAAAATGAGGAGGAATACTTACCCTTTTCAATTAAATCCATCTATGACGTGGTAGATGAGATCGTTGTGGTAGACAACGGATCGACGGACAGAACAGTGGAAATAGCAAAAAGCTTTCCTAAAGCCAAAATTTACTATTCGGGCGCGCAAGACTTTTCGGTCCTGCGCAATCTGACGATTAAATATGCCACAGGTGATTGGATTTTAGTCATGTGCGCCGATGAGGTCTTCTACAGCGATATCAACGAGGTCCTGCCCGAGCTGGTGAAAGATTATACGGTGGATGCTTACACCTGCTGGTATTATCACTTGATGCGCAGTTACTATTAC
>DAOURU010000129.1 GCA_030627585.1 Bacillota bacterium | reverse complement strand
TTTTCTTTATCATTTCTTTTCTTTTATTAGCCGGGGCTCTTGCTAACCTTTCCAACCATACCCGAATACAGTAACGGTAACGATAAAAGCCGAGTTATTGCTTACCCGGTAGAGTTCAGAGGGTAATCAACGGGTTTCTGCTTCGGGCAGCAGAGCATCCTGTAATTACGATAAAGCGGAAAGGATTTACCGCCTGGCTCTGAAAGAAACGTAGCCGGTCGGGAAGATGTGCTGGAGAGGCTGCAGATGCTGGAGGAAGAGAGAAGCGAGAGGGCCTGTTATGCTTGACAGGAGAGCTTTGTATTCCGTATAATTACTTTCGAAGTAATTCGTAATAAAAAGTTCAAAAGTTTAAGAACAAACCTAGAATGTGGAAACACGATGAGCGGGACGTCTCTTCTGTTCCAGGGAGCAGCGAACCGGGGGCGGTGCGAGCCCGGTCCTCATCAGGAGCAGCGGAAAATCACCCGTGAGTGCCCTCCCGAAAACCCGTGGTAAGTAAGGAGGGCCGGTGGGGGCCGTTATTCCGAGAAAAGAGCCTTCTTTTGAGGGAAAAAAGGGTGGTACCGCGGGAACCTCTCGCCCCTGAGGTGAGGGGTTTAATTTTTGATATACTATTTTTTGGAATATGAGGTGAAGTGATGGAATACAAGGGAACACTAAACCTGCCGCGTACCGATTTTCCGATGCGGGCCAATTTGCCGCAGCGCGAGCCCGAAATTTTGCATTTTTGGGAAGAATCGGGTCTTTACCGGCATGTTCAAAATTATACTCAAGGGAGGCCAAAATTTATTTTGCACGACGGCCCCCCTTACGCAAACGGTGATATTCACTTAGGTCATACATTGAATAAAATTTTAAAAGATATTATTGTAAAATACCGGACGATGACAGGACATGATGCTCCTTATGTACCCGGCTGGGATACCCACGGATTGCCCATCGAACAGCAGGCGATTAAGGCCCTGGGGGTTGACCGGAATCAAGTGGATGTTTTAGAATTCCGCCGCCTCTGTAAAGAATACGCCCTGAAATACGTAAACGTACAGCGGGAACAGTTTAAGCGCCTGGGGGTGCAGGGAGACTGGGAAAACCCCTATTTAACCCTGGCGCCGGAGTATGAGGCTGTCCAAATCGGAACTTTTGGAGAAATGGCGAGACGCGGTTTTATTTACAAAGGGTTAAAACCTGTTTACTGGTGTGCAGATTGCGAAACGGCGCTTGCAGAAGCGGAAGTGGAATACCAGGAAAAAGAATCCGCATCTATTTACGTCTTGTTTCCTGTAAAAGACAGCCGGGGGCTCTTCTCGGTGGATGATCGAACTTATATCCTGATTTGGACCACTACTCCGTGGACGATTCCGGGAAACACCGCCATTAGTCTACACCCTAACTTCGACTACGTTCTAGCTGAAGCTGACGGCATCAAGATTCTCGTTGCCGAAGAGCTTGTGGATTCGGTAGTTAATTTCGAGGGAAAGAAAGAATTCCGGAGCCTCGGTGTTTGGAAAGGGTATCAGCTGGAAGGAATCCGCTGCGCGCATCCCTTCTACGAACGAGATTCTCTTGTTGTTGTGGGCGAGCATGTTAACCTGGACCAGGGTACCGGTGCGGTTCATACTGCTCCCGCCCATGGCATGGAAGACTTTGAGGTTTGCCAGGCATATGACATTCCTGTGATTTCGCTGGTAGATGGAAAAGGAATGTTTATTGCCGATGCCGGCCCCTTTGCCGGGATGAAGATCTGGGATGCCAACCAGAGTGTAATTGAGGAATTAGCGAAGCGCGGTCTTTTGTACCACCAGGAAAAGATTATTCACCAGTATCCCCACTGCTGGCGGTGCAAAGACCCCCTTCTTTTCCGGGCAACAGAGCAGTGGTTTGCTTCGATTGACGGTTTCCGGAAAGAGACATTAAAAGTAATTGAAGAAGTGCAGTGGATCCCGGTCTGGGGGAAAGAGCGCATTTACAACATGGTGGCGGAGCGGGGAGACTGGTGTATTTCCCGCCAGCGCGTTTGGGGCGTACCAGTCCCTATTTTTTACTGCGATCACTGCCAAAAGGCGATCATTAACGAGGAGACGATAGGCCGGCTGCAAGAACTCTTTCGCCAGTACGGTTCCGATGTCTGGTTTAAGTGGAGCGCAGAGGAGCTTTTGCCCCCTGGTTTTAGCTGTCCTGAGTGTAGCGGAAAAAGTTTCCGAAAAGAGAAGGATACGATGGACGTTTGGTTCGATTCCGGCTCCAGCCATGCCGCGGTTTTAGAGCAGCGTCCTGAGCTTAAGTGGCCCGCGGACCTTTACCTTGAGGGAAGCGACCAGCACCGGGGTTGGTTTAATTCTTCGCTTTGCACTGCTGTTGCAACCCGGGGCGCTGCCCCTTACAGGGCTGTGCTCACCCACGGTTTTGTGGTAGATGAAGAGGGCCGGAAGATGTCGAAATCGCTGGGCAATGTGATTGATCCCCAAGCTTTGATTAAAAAGTTTGGGGCCGATCTTCTGCGGCTTTGGGTTTCCTCGGCTGACTACCGCAGCGATGTGGCGGTTTCCCAAAACATTATGAACCAGCTTGCGGAGGTCTACCGGAAAATTCGCAATACTTTCCGCTTTATGCTGGGCAATCTTTATGATTTCGACCCCGCACGGGATCGCCTTGATTACGAAGCGTTGAGTTTGCTCGACAAGTGGGCGCTTTTAAGGCTGTACCAGTTGCTTCAGAGGGTAACTAAAGCTTACGAAACATACGAGTTCCACATCGTTTATCATGCAATTTCCAACTTCTGCGTCGTCGATTTGAGTTCTTTTTATCTTGATGTCACCAAAGATACATTGTACTGTTCCTATCCCTCGAGCCGTGAGCGACGCGGGATTCAAACCGTCTTTTACGAGACGATCAACGTTCTGGCGCGCCTCCTGGCTCCGATCTTGAGTTTTACAGCAGAAGAGGTATGGAAGCATCTGCCTCAAGCAAGGGAACAGTTTTTCAGCGTTCACCTTGCTCCCTGGCCTGAAGTTAACCGGCGCTGCCTGGATCGAGAACTTGAAGCAAAGTGGGAGCGAATCTTAAGTATCCGCGAGGAAATCACCGGGGCGCTTGAAGGGGCAAGAAAACAAAAAATAATCGGGCCTTCTACCGAGGCATTTGTTTCTCTTTATCCCGAAAATGAGGAAACGGCTGCGTTTTTAAAGGAAATCGAACCAGATCTGGCAGCTCTTTTGATTGTTTCCGGGATCAAGGTTCACGAAGCAGGGGAAGCGGCGCCTGTGGAGTCCTTCAGCATGGATAATGCCTTAGCAGTGAAAATCTTGATTCAGAAGGCTCCGGGCCAAAAGTGCACCAGGTGCTGGCTTTACCGCGAGTCTGTTGGGTGCTTTGGGGAACATCCCGCTTTATGCGAACGTTGTTATCAAGTGGTGAAACAATATGAGTTAGAGGCGGCACGTTCAAAATCCTGAGTCTAGAATGCATGAAGAAGGAGAGAGAGAATGCGGGAGGTTATCACAAGAGCAAAAATTGAGAAATTCAGCGATCAAAAAGAGCTTGTGTTCCCGGCGGGAACAATTCTTACCCAGGCAGCCAGGAATTGGATTAAAGAGCAGGGAATTAAAGTTTCTTTTGCCGGCCAGGAGGCTGCCCAGGAAGGATCGGCCATGCCCAGGCGAGAAAGAGAAAGAGAGAAAGAAGCGAACCGGGCGATTGTGACCGTGCTCGGACATGATAAAGTTGGAATTATTGCCGGTATTGCAGGAGTCCTGGCAAGTGTCAATGTAAATATTCTTGACCTCAGCCAAACTGTTTTCCAGGAATTTTTCGCGATGGTGATGATTGTTGATCTTACTGGGTGCAAGGTTGACTTTGCGACATTAAGGAAGATGTTGGAAGATAAAGGGGAAGAATTGGAATTAAAAGTAACACTCCAGCATGAAGATATTTTCCGATTTATGCATCGGGTTTAAGAAAGGGGAAGATTTCTTGCCTTTTCCTTACACTCCGGAAGAAATTTTTGAAACAATCAGGATGGTAGAATTAGAAAACCTGGACATAAGAACGATTACCCTCGGGATAAGCCTCCTGGATTGCGGGGGTTCCGATTTAAAAAAAGTCCGAACAAAAATATATGATAAAATTCTGCGTTTTGGCAGTAATCTTGTGGATATAGGGGA
This sequence comes from Bacillota bacterium, assembly GCA_030627585.1. Lineage (GTDB taxonomy): Bacteria > Bacillota > DSM-12270 > Thermacetogeniales > Thermacetogeniaceae > Ch130. The sequence goes on along the minus strand of DAOURU010000129.1, from coordinate 432 downwards.
GGAACTCGAACGAGCCTATGGAATTCCAATCATTAACAAGCGAGTTGCGGTCACTCCCCTTGCCCAAATTGCCGGAAACTGTTCCGGGGATTATTTTTATCTGGCTCAGGCCTTGGAGGATGCCGCGCAGGAAATAGGTGTAAATTTTATTGGCGGCTATGCGGCGTTGGTACATAAAGGCTTTACAGAAGGGGATTTAAGGCTGGTCCAATCTATTCCCCGCGCTTTAAGTCAAACAGAACGCGTCTGTGCTGCGGTAAATGTGGGAACTACAAAAGCGGGAATTAATATGGATGCGGTTGCTATGATGGGAAAAGTGATTAAAGAGGCAGCAGAACTTTCTGCGTCCCGGTCGGGGATTAGCTGCGCGAAGCTGGTTGTTTTTTGCAATGCCCCGGAAGATAATCCTTTTATGGCAGGCGCTTTTCACGG
>DAOURU010000313.1 GCA_030627585.1 Bacillota bacterium | reverse complement strand
TGCGTTCGGTGATGTCACGGATGGAAGAGATAGCCCCAACCAGCTCCCCGTCGTTGTCAAAGAGCGGTGAGGCGGTAGCCCACAGAAAGACTTCCTTCTCTTTAAATGCAGGCGGCGTAAATACGTCGGCATAAAGTATGTTACTTTTTTTTTTCAACGTAATCACGTTTTTGCTCAATCTCTTTATCAACTGCAAAGACAAGATCAATTAACATTGGCCTCTGCTTTCCATAAAAAGGTACGGCGTAAGCGTAATCACCCTTACCGATAATTTCCTCTTTACAAACCCCCGTCATTTCTTCAATGGCCCGGTTCCAGGCAATTACCTTCTTGTCACGGTCGATGACAAAGGTAGCATCGGGAAGAAATTCGATTATATCCAGAAGCTGCCGGTGGGCGGTGCGCAATTTGTTCTTGTTCGCCAGTTTACGGTAACGTTCTCTACTCTCCTTCAACTCATTTTGGGAGCGCTCCAGTGCTGCCAGCATTCCGTTGATTGCTCCGGCCAGGCTTGACAGTTCATCCCTTCCTGTCATCGATACGCGCGCCGAGTGGTCGCTACTTGCTCCAACGCTGTTAACATCGGCGCTAAGACGGACCAGCCGGGACAGTACCGCTTTCTCTAAAAGCACCAAGATTACCACGCCAAATACCAGACCAATCACCAAAAGCGATAAGATAAAATATAGCATGCTGGCCTGGCCTTGCCCGTAGATTTCCCTGGGCATATCCACTTTCAATACCAGACCGGGATTTCCGTAAATATCCTTTAGCAGGGCGTACCCTGCAACGGATTTTGTGCTCAGCGGCCGGACGAGAATCGGCACTTCTTCCGATTCCGACAAAACGGAAAGCACTGCCTGGAAGTCAGGTGGCATTTGCGGATCGTTTAAACTACGAACAGTGAGCGACAAATGTGTTTTCTCAGCTAAATGCTTAATTTTTGCAGAGTCCAGGTAGCGCCCCATAATCAGCACCCCGCGAATAGGGCCTTTTTCTTCACTGGTAAGGATAGGTCGTGAGGCAACTAGCATGGGACCTTCAGGAAGAAGAATGATACCTGTTATACTGCTCTTAGTATCGGGGTGGCACACAAGGAGGCTGTTGGCAGAAATGTGTTCCTGTAAACTTTTCGGGATGGGTATTTCTTTCCTGTTTTTTAAATCAAAACCCTTGTCGAAAATAATTTGACTGGAGGAATTAATAAACAGCATAATGTTGAGCTTGAGTTCGATAAAAGTTTCATCACCGAGATTCGACTTGATATAGTCGTCGTTGGCGTCCTCAATAAAGGCGTAGGTGTCATCCCACCCGGCCCAGTCGCCGGTCAAATGATTTAAATTGGAAAGCTCATCAGATAAGGCACTCAGAATACGTTCAACATTCCGGCAGGTATTCTGTTTTTCCAGTTCGGCGAAACTGTCCAGCAAGATTACTCGCGATATGACATACAAAATCAAAATCAAGCCTGCAAGTGTCACGCCAATAATGATTATTGTCTTTTTACGCAATGTCATGGTTAGTTCTCCAATGGTTTACTTCAGAAGTGTCTAGTAAATTAACATTCGCTCGCTTGCACTTGGTTTATATTCGCTCAGAATTGAGTTTTTAGCTCAAAAAAGAAGGCAAGCTACTTAATGTCATGTATACGCAACCTGTCTTACAAAATACGACATTCGTTATTCAATTCCTTTAATTTTAAAAAAAATTTGATATTTGATTTTACTGCAAAAACCCCAAAAAGTTCTTTA
>DAOURU010000091.1 GCA_030627585.1 Bacillota bacterium | reverse complement strand
GGAACAAGTGATAGCTCCGCTTGTGCTGGCGAAAGGCGCCGATGAAGTGGCATTAAGGATTAAAGCAATTGCTCAAGAGCAAGGAATCATTATTTTCGAAGATCCCCCCTTGGCCCAAACACTATATAAAACTGTTGAGGTGGGTGATTTAATTCCACCGGAACTTTATGAGGCCGTAGCCCAGGTGCTTGCATTCGTCTACAGGTTGCGTCCAAATCATTTTCAGAAAAAAGGTGTGATCTAGGTTGCCTGCGTTTCCTTTAAGTGGAAATCGATATTTTAAGTACATTGATGTTGCTGTCGCCGTAGCCGTCGTCCTGGCTGTGGTAATGATGATTATTCCCGTTCCGTCGGGATTTCTCAGTGTTCTTCTGATCTTTAACATTTCCTTATCCCTTTTAATCTTGCTTGTATCTCTTTTTACCCAGGAGCCCTTGGAGTTCTCCGTATTCCCAACACTTCTGCTAATTATGACGCTCTTCAGGCTCTGCCTTAATATCTCCTCAACCCGGCTCATTCTTCTTTACACATATGCGGGGGAGGTGATCCAAAAGTTCGGTGGTTTCGTGATTGGAGGAAACCCTGTAGTTGGATTTATTATCTTTTTAATCCTCATTGTAATTCAGTTTATTGTAATTACCCGGGGTGCGGAACGTGTTTCCGAGGTTGCCGCTCGCTTTACTTTAGACGCAATGCCGGGGAAGCAAATGAGTATTGATGCCGATCTGAATGCAGGCTTGATCACGGAAAACGAGGCGCGGGCGCGGCGCCGCAAAATCCAGCAAGAAGCCGATTTTTACGGAGCAATGGATGGAGCCAGCAAGTTTGTTCGCGGTGATGCTATTGCTGCTCTCGTAATTATTGTCATTAATCTTTTAGGTGGTTTTATAATCGGTCTGGTCCAAAAGGGAATGTCTTTTGGACAGGCCCTTCAGGCCTATACTGTTCTTACAGTAGGGGATGGTCTTGTTACCCAGATTCCTGCTCTTCTTGTTTCGACCTCAGCAGGGATTATTGTAACGCGCGCGGCAGCCGAGGCCAATTTCGGCCTTGACCTTGCGAGGCAGTTGCTTGGTTACCCAAAAGCCCTGGGGATTGCAGGAGGCATTTTAGCGGTTCTGGCCCTCTTCGGCCTCCCCCCTCTTCCCATCCTCTTGATATCTGGGATTCTGGGCGGCTTAGCTTATACGCTTGAACGCTCTTTGAAAGAAGCCAAGCGGCAAGAAGATGAAAGGGCGCGTACTCAAGAATTCGAAGAGGCCAAAAAACCAGAGCATGTGTTGTCTCTTGTTCAGGTCGATCCGCTCGAAATCGAATTAGGTTATAATCTCATTCCACTCGTTGATGCAAAACAGGGGGGAGACCTGCTGGACCGAATTGTGATGATCAGGCGTCAATGTGCTTTAGAATTAGGTTTCATTGTTCCTCCCGTGCGGCTCCGCGATAACATGCAGTTAAATCCAAAAACTTATGTAGTAAAAGTAAAGGGGGTGGAAGTGGCGCGTGGTGAATTGATGTTAGATCACCTCCTCGCCCTTGGACCCGAAGTTCAGGCCAAACTTGACGGGATTAAGGCACAGGAACCTACTTTTGGTTTGCCTGCTTTATGGATCCCGACCCATAAACGAGAGGAGGCTGAACTGGCCGGCTTTACAGCGGTGGACCCCACATCAGTAATTGCAACTCATCTCACAGAAATCATTAAAAATTATGCACACGAATTGCTGAGCAGGCAAGATGTACAAAACCTTCTTGATCATGTGAAAAAAAGCTATGCTGCTGTGGTCAACGAACTTTATCCCGAGTTGCTCAGTTTAGGAGAAATTCAAAAAGTACTCGGAAATCTTCTCAGGGAAAAAGTATCAATTCGGGATCTGGTTACTATTCTCGAAACTTTAGCAGACTACGCGCGCTTGACAAAAGATTGCGATCTTCTCACCGAGTACGTACGCCAGGCTCTGGGCAGGCAAATTACCGGCCAATATTTAGAAGACCATACACTTTACGTCTTGACCCTCGATCCTGAAGTGGAACAAATCTTAAAAGAGGGTATTCAAAAAACTGAGCATGGTTCTTATCTTGCAATCGACCCGCAGATGCTGCAGCAAATTCTGGATCAGTTGCGAAGTATGGTTCAAAAGATGATGGAGACAGGGCACCAACCTGTAGTTTTGTGCCCTCCCGGGGTAAGGCTCTATTTTAAGCGCTTAACCGAAAGGGTATTACCCGGTCTCGTCGTCCTCTCCTTTAACGAGCTCCAGCCAAATATTCAAGTTGAATCCGTGGGGATGGTGAGTACCGTTGAAAGTTAGGCGGTTTATTGCAAATGACATGCAGGAGGCATTGCTTAAAGTAAAGGCGGCACTCGGAAAAGACGCGCTTATTTTGCACACCCGAAAGTTCCGAGAAGGCGGCATATTTGGTTTTTTTGGGCGTGATCTCATCGAAGTTATCGCGGCAGTTGATGACGAAGATTCCAATCATGCAGCAGAAAAGATTCGGCCCTCGGGTTTTACCTCTCTTCCTGCATCTTCTTTTCAAAAGGAAGCAGCCAATCCGGAAATCAGGAAAGAAATCGCCGAAGTAAAAACCTTGCTTGGACAGATGATCGAAGAATTAGAATTTAATACTTCCCGGGGAGGTGCCTATCCCAAGCATTTTGAGCGGGTATATCGAGACTTGCGAGCCAGTGAGGTCGAAGAAAAGCTTGCCCATAAAATTATTCATGAAGCCCTTCAGCAACTTCAGCCGGCCCAATGGCAGAACCCCACGGAGATTTATCAAACCCTGGAGAATTTGATAGTGCAACGCCTGCACCGCCCGCAACCGATTCTGTTCCGAAAAACATCTGAAAAAAAGAGAATTGCCGTTGTGGGTCCCACAGGGGTAGGAAAGACGACAACAATCGCAAAACTTGCCGCAATTTTTTCCATCCTTGAAAAAAAAGAAGTGGCCCTCGCAACTGTGGATACTTATCGTATTGCGGCAGTAGATCAATTAAAAACCTATGCGGAAATCATAGCAGTTCCTTTCGAAGTTGCCTATACCCCAAAAGAGCTTCAGGATGCCCTTGCAAAACACGAGAACAAAGACTTGATTCTTATTGATACAGCCGGAAGAAGCCCGCTTAATGAATTACAAATGACAGAACTCAAAGCCTTTCTAGAACCCTGCAACAAATTAGAGATTTTTCTTGTCTTGGGTGCCACCACGAAACAAGCGGACTTATGGGAAGCTATCATGCGATTCAGTCAGCTTCCGATTAAAAATCTAATTTTTACTAAACTTGACGAAACGCGGACTTACGGCGTGATTTTAAATGTTGTCAACCGTTTGCGGAAGGGACTGGCTTATGTAACAACGGGACAAAATGTTCCCGATGATATTGAAGTGCCGGATCCTGCTAAAATTGCTAAATTAATTTTGCGGGTGGAAGAAAAGTGAAGGACCAAGCCGAAAGATTAAGATTAATCGCCAAATCTTTACAAGAGAAAATACGAAATCAAATTTATAACAACATGAAAACCTGCCGGGTGCTTGCAGTAACAAGCGGCAAAGGGGGAGTCGGCAAAACCAACCTCGCCCTCGGATTATCCCTCGCCCTTGCAAGGGCCGGATACCGGGTTATGATTCTGGATGCAGATATGGGTTTGGCCAATATCGACGTAATTTTGGGCTTGATTCCAAAATATAATCTCGCTCACGTATTCCGGGGAAAGAAAAAGATAGAAGACATTCTCCAGCCAGGCCCCGCAGGCCTCCAGATTATCCCGGGCAGTTCAGGAATTGAAGAGCTTGCCAATTTAGATCCTTTGGCTCTTACAAAACTGCTCGAAGAAATTTCTGCTTTTAACCAGAAACTGGATTATCTTTTTATTGACACTGGGGCGGGAATTTCCAGGCAGGTACTGGCTTTTATTCTGGCTGCAGATGAAGTTCTTTTAGTGACAACCCCGGAACCCACTGCTCTTACAGATGCCTACGGATTAATTAAGGTTTTTAACCGTCACCAGGGAAGAGGGAAATTAAGGCTGATCATTAATATGGTGACAAATGAGCAAGAGGGGCGCGAAGCCGCGGAAAAACTGAGCAGAGTTGTTCAGCAGTTTTTAAATCTTGAAATTGAAGTTGCGGGTTTTATTCCGTGTGATACTACAGTGCAGGAAGCAGTCCGGAGACATCAATCTTACATGCTTGCTTTCCCCCGCGCCCCGGCCTCTTTAAGCACCATTAAAATCGCTTCTACTATAGGTGAACTCGCTGGGGAGTCACCCCGCGGAATTCAAGGTTTTTTTAAGCAATTGGTTGCTTTTTTCCAAAGCAAGCCAAATTGACCGGGAGCGCCCAAGGAGGAAATCAATACCTTGGCCAAGGTAAAACTTAAAATTAACCAAAAGGTAGAAATCCAGCTTCAGAATGGTTCCTACGCTGGAAGCCATCCCAGCAGGGTTGAAGAAATCTTTCCGGATAAAATAATTTTTGCAGCACCACTCAAGAGGGGAATGGCAATTCCCCTGAAAAAAGGAGATGTCATCACCGTTCATTACTGGGGACAAACAGCAGGTTACAGCTTCACGACAAAGATACTCGAAACAAAGCTCCAGCGACTACTACCTGTTATTGTCGCAGCAAAACCTGAAAAAGTGACGCGGATTCAAAGAAGAAATTTTTTGCGAATTCCGGTAGCTCTGCGGCTTACCTTCAGTATTTTAGAGGACCTGGAACACAATTCAGGCTCTGAAATTTTCCATACAGAAACAGTTGATCTCAGCGGTGGGGGAGTGATGATTAAATCCCCGGTCAAGCTTTTGCGAGATCAATGCTTAGAAATAGAGTTGACCTTGCCGCGAAAAGGAACCATCAATGTGACCGGGAAAGTTGTTCGGATTCAAGAGACAAAGGGTAAAGGGAAGCCAATATATCTGGTCGGAATAGATTTCCTAGTGATCAAGGAATCGGATCGAGACAAGATCGTTGCCTTCGTTTTTGAATATGAGCGTAAGATGAGAAAAAAAGGTTTGATTTAGGGGGTGACCGAGATTTCTTTCCAAATTAGAGTTCTCGTTGTTGATGATTCGGCCTTGATGCGAAAAATTATTTGTGATTTATTGCAAACCGATCCTGCCCTGAAAGTGGTGGATACAGCAAGAAATGGAGAGGATGCTTTAAAGAAAATAAAGGAACACGGCCCTGATGTGGTTACCCTTGATGTAGAGATGCCTGTAATGGACGGCCTGGCGACCCTGGAGAAAATAATGCAGGAAAAACCTCTTCCTGTAATTATGCTGAGCAGCTTGACCCAAATGGGGACAGATATTACAATTAAAGCCCTGCAAAAAGGTGCTGTTGATTTTGTGCCCAAACCCTCTGGAAGCATATCCCCCGATCTTGCCAAGGTTAAAGAGGAGCTTATAAGTAAGATAAAAATTGCGGCAGGTGTAGAAGTTCAACGATCCATGCTGCCTGAACCAGGAAAGCCCCCCCAAAAAATTTC
>DAOURU010000271.1 GCA_030627585.1 Bacillota bacterium | reverse complement strand
TCTATAACATAATTAATTGCCTGGAGAACCTTCTCCTGCCCCCAACCCCGGCGTGCAGTCCTAGCCGCGGCATCCACAATAAAGTACAAACCGATCGCAGTTGCCATTGAGTCTACAACTGTTATATCTACATGAGGAAGCATCTGAGCAGCAGCCCGTGCAGCCTGAACTGTTCCGCTGATTCCACCTGAAATATGAATTGAAACAATGCTCTTCACCCGACGCGCCAACTTTTCATAAACCTTTAAAAAGTCTCCCACAGAAGGCTGAGAAGTAGTTGGAAGATAAGACACCCGGCAAAGCCTTTCGTAAAACTCTTTATTGCTGTAAACTTCCCCTTCTTTAAAGCTTTCATCCTCAAAATTTACAGTTAAGGGCACTATTTCAACTTGCAACTCTTCTTTTTGTTCAGGCAACAGGTACGCGGTACTATCGGTAACAATCCCAACGTGAACCATAACCCACCTCTTTCAAATAAAAAAATTAATTTATCGACCTGATCAGGTTAATTATAGCATTTTGCCCCTCAAATACCAAAATAATCTGAAATTATCACATTGGGAGCGTAAATCAGGCCTACCCTGCCTACGGTTTCTCCATCACTTAAAACCCTGTGCCTCCTCGAAAAGAAACAAATCTTACTCAACTTTATGCTGATACGCTTTGCTTTGGGCGGTCTACCTTGACAGAAAGAGTGAAACGTGCTAATTTAATGATGGTAATTTATAAAAAAACATAAATTATGCGGCTGTGGCGGAATTGGCAGACGCGCTAGACTCAGGATCTAGTGGGAATTACTCCCGTGGAGGTTCAAATCCTCTCAGCCGCACCAGGAAAATCAAGGCTTCCGGGGTTTTAAGGTTGCTGCTAAAATAATGCAAAAGATAAATTGAGTGCTATTTTGCTGCTATGAACCCTTGAGGCATGGAAAAACCGGGAAGTTTCCCGGTTATATATTCGGTGTTTCTTTTTATTGCACCCCTTCCCTGTCGGAAGGGTTTTCTTTAGTTTCTTCGAGCTTGAGCAGGTTGGCTTGACTTTTTTGTCGGTTCCTCCAGGGATGCTCGGGGGTGGAATGGGAATCTTTGGGATCGCCCTTCTCGTCGCTCCAGCCATAGGCCCAACCCTGGGTGGCTATCTTGTGGAGTACATCAACTGGCGCTGGATCTTCACGATTAACCTCCCTATTGGTGTTCTCGGCTCCCTGCTTTCGTACTTCTTCATCCCTGATTTTCCTACTTCCGAAGCAGGTCGCTTCAATATTGGCGGAGCTCTCACCTCGGCCATAGGATTGTTTTGCCTTTTACTGGCCCTCAGCAAGGGAAATGACTGGGGGTGGACCTCGGAACCGATCGTCCTTCTTTTCTACACAAGCGCAGTAATGATGGGGCTTTTTGTTTACCTGGAACTGACTCAAGAGAACCCACTTCTCGACCTCCGGGTGTTTCGCTATCCCACTTTTTCTTTGGCCAACTTCATGGTAACCATCACCACAGTTGGTCTTTATGCAGGCATCTTCTATCTTCCTCTTTTCCTCCAGTTGGGGCGCGGTTTAGGGGCAATGGAGACTGGGCTGGTGATGATGCCAGGAGCACTCGTCTCAGGAGTAATGATGCCTGTTGTGGGCTTCCTTTACGATCGGGTAGGCCCTAAAGTGCTTACGGTTTCTGGTCTTTTGTTCCTCTCTTTTATGACTTACCTCTTTCACTATTTGAGCATCGACACTCCAACATCCACTATTGTGATGTGGATGGCCCTGCGCGGGCTGGGGATGTCTTTCGCCAACATGCCTGCTCAGACAGCTGCCCTTTCAGTAATTCCCCCGGAACTGGTGGGAAGGGCATCAGCAATCACCAACATCATCACTCGTGTTTCGGCTTCTTTTGGGATTGCAGTGCTTACCTCGATCATGAACAGGAGGGAAGTCATGCATGCCGCTCACCTGGCAGACAACATCACTTCTACAAACCCGATGCTGATGGATTTCTGGTACCAGGTAGGAAGCACCCTTGGTATTGCTCCTGAACAAACGAAATCATTGGGCCTCCTCTATCTCCAAAAGGTGATTTCTTTAGAGGCATTTGTCCGCAGCATCGACGACATTTTCATCATTGCTGCTTGCTTCACTCTGGCCGGTGTTATCCCCGCTTTCTTCCTGCGCAAAGGGGAAGGCCGGAGGCGAGGAGCCGTTCTCGACTAAAAAAGAAAGCAGGTAAGGAGTGATCTCTTTGCAGAGGCGTTTACTGATCATCGGAATTG
>DAOURU010000076.1 GCA_030627585.1 Bacillota bacterium | reverse complement strand
CTAATTTCTGCAACCTGATCCAGGTTCTTGCTTGCCTCCTTGACGGCAACGATATTTTTGATTTCTGCCAGTTTCGCAAGCGTTTCCGGTAAAAGGTTAATCGATGTTCGGCCCGGCACATTATATAAGATTATAGGGAGGCTTGTTTCCTGGGCGATAGCTTTAAAATGCTGGTATAAACCCTCCTGACTCGGTTTATTGTAATAGGGAGTTACAAGCATTATTCCGTCCACGCCGGCATTTTCAGCAATTTTAGTTAATTCAATTGAGGTTGCTGTGTTATTCGAACCAGTACCCGCGATTACAGTCGCTTGGTCCCTTACAGCATCTTTGACAGTGGCAAAAAGTTTCTTCTTCTCTTCTTTTGTAAGAACAGGCGATTCACCGGTAGTACCTGATACAACAATACCGTCGGAGCCTGTTTTCACCAAGTGTTGTGCAAGTGCGGCTGCCTGTTCATATGCCACTTCACCATTTTCTGTAAAAGGAGTAACCATTGCAGTTAACACACGACCAAAATCTTTCATGTCTCTCACCCCTTTAATTTGCATTTTACTTTTAGTTTAATAAATCGCGCTTAATAAGAATTTCCGCAATTTGAACAGCATTTGTTGCTGCACCTTTCCTTAGTTGATCAGCTGCAATCCATAAATTGAACGCCCGATCGTGAGAATAATCATTTCTGATTCTTCCCACGAAAACTTCGTCGCGGTAAGAGGCAAATAATGGCATGGGATACTGCAGAGCTGGCAAATCATCCTGAACGACAACGCCGGGAGCCTGAACTAGAATTTCCCGAATTTTTTCCGGCGTAAGCTTCTTTTCAGTTTCGATATTAACTGATTCTGAGTGGCTCCTAATCACCGGTACCCGGACGGTTGTTGCGGTGATTTTAAGCTTGGTATCGTGAAGAATTTTTTGTGTTTCCAGGAGAAGCTTCATTTCCTCCCGCGAGTAACCGTTCTCTCCGAAAGTATCTATGTGGGGTATGAGGTTAAAGGCGATTTGATAAGGAAAGATTTGAGGTTGAACCGGCTCGCCTTGTAATACCTGTTTAGTTTGAAGAAGGAGTTCATCAACGGCTTCCCTTCCCGCACCTGAAACTGCCTGATATGTCGAGACAACCACTCTTTTAATCTGGGCCGCGTCGTGAATTGGTTTGAGAGGTACGACCAAAATAATGGTAGAGCAATTTGGGTTGGCAATCACACCTTGATGATTTTCTACATCTTCCGGGTTAACCTCGGGGACAACAAGGGGCACCGATGGTTCAAGCCGGAAAGCACTGCTATTATCTATCGCGACCGCACCTCGTTTTACGGCTTCAGGAACAAGTTCCTTACTTACAGGGCCCCCGGCAAAAAAGGCAATTTCGATCCCCTTAAAAGCTTCCGGTTTTGCTCTTTCGACTACAAGTTCTGTAGAGCCAAATTTAATTTTCTTCCCCTCCGACCGGGAACTTGCCAGTACCTTTATATCGGCAACAGGAAAATTGCGTTCCTGGAGGATCTTAAGGATCTCCTGGCCGACCGCTCCGGTAGCGCCGATCACAGCAACTTGATGGTACTTTGCCATTATGTTCCCTCCTGCAAAGCTGTTTTCTAGATAAATAATTGTTTTTGACGTCGAAGCAGGAAGATCCTCCTGCCGTTGATTATTTAATTAGTGTTATATTCTACTAAAAGAGGCTGGATCTGTTTTCCTTCCAAGGCTAAACAAATGGTATCTAAAAGTTTTTCAATCCGGGCTACGAGAGAGTTTGGCTTGGCAACCGGATTATCCTGGCCGAAGGGCACCATGTAAATATTTTTCGTATTGAGCAATGTCCCGATATTTTTGGCATTAAGACCAAGTCCGTCATTTGTAGAAACAGCAATAATGACCGGGCGCTGATTGCGCAGATGCGCTTTAATTGCCATGAGAGCAGGGGTATCTATGATGCCGTTTGCCAGTTTGGCCAGGGTATTTCCGGTACAGGGAGCGACGACAAGAACATCAAATAGTTTACCAGGCCCAATCGGTTCCGCCTCTACGATTGTTTTAATGATTGGGTTTTTCGTAATTTCCTGGAGTTTTTTGCACCAATCAGAGGCTTTTCCAAAGCGAGTATCCATCGAACTGACAGAATAGGAAACGACAGGAAAAACATCTGCTCCTTCTTCAACAATCTTTTCGATTTCCGTAATAATTTTTTTAATGGTACAATGAGAACCTGTTAAGACAAATCCCACACGGATCCCTTTAAGACGCATCCCAAGCACCCTCCTTTAACCTATTCTCATGTATATCGAGGGACAACTCACGGAGAATAAGTTGGGGAATAACTTGGGCAAGGATCTTTCCGCTTGTTTTAGGCGCTACTTTTCCGGGCAAGCCAGGCGCAAGAATGGCCTTCAGGTCTAGTTTTTTGGCAGCAGCAAAATCAGTTCCCCCTGGGTATGAGGCGAGATCAATAATGAGAGCCTCTTTTTGGAGCAATGAGAGCATCTGTTCATCGAGAATTAAAGCAGGCACAGTATTAAAAATTATTTCCGCTTCGGAAATTACCCGCGGCAACTGGGCGAAGGAGATGGGGCGACACCCGATTTCAAAAATGCGCGCCAAATCCGCGCGCTTTCTTGCAACAACAGTTGTTTGTGCTCCTATACCTTGCAACATCCGGGTTAGAGTTTTGCCCAAACGTCCAAAACCGAGTACAAAGGATTTACTGTTGTGAATTGTAATCGGTAATTGTTCCATTGCGATTTGCAGGGCGCCTTCGGCAGAAGGAATGGCATTCAAAATTGCAACTTCATCCAGCTCTCCCATTTCTATTAACTTCCAATTGTATTGGATTGCCCAGTCGCGTAAAAATTCTCTTGCAGAGCCGATTATGATGAGGGTCTCCGGCGGAATAATCTTGGCAATTTCAGGGGTAAACATAAGTTTGCTGTTTGCATCAAGTGCTTTAATCATTCCTTGGGGATCTGTTCCCGGTATAGGAAAAATGATAACACTAACATTTTTTAAGGCAGCTTCAAAAGTTTTACATAATTCGACCTGGCTTAATTCAAGACAGGGGGGAAATCCAGCCACAGCAACATTTGCACCTAAACGGGCAAGTTCTGGAATTAAAAAAAGTTCTCGCCTATCTCCTCCTACGACTGCAATTTTAATACCGCTTAGATCCAAGCCCATCCAACTTCCCTCCTCCAACCACGCTTTTGCTGGTGTTTACAGTATATGAGATCGGAAGGAAGAAGGTGCTTGTTCGGTTAGTCTCTTGGGACATGTTTCCACATATTTAAAATACTTAGTCCAAAATTTTTTCTAATCCCACCACCACTCCTTTTAAATCAAGAATTTTTCGAATCCCTAAGATAACCCCGGGCATAAATGATTCTCGACTCAAAGAATCATGCCGGATGGTGAGCACCTGGCCCAGGGCGCCAAAGATCACTTCCTGGTGGGCGATCAGACCTGGCAGCCGGACACTATGAATTCTAATTCCTTTCCATTCTCCCCCCCTTGCTCCCTGTATTTTTTCATATTCTTCCGGATGCCCCTGGCGAAAGGGCTCTCTTTCCTCCTCAATCATTTGGGCAGTTTTTAAAGCAGTACCCGACGGAGCATCAATTTTTTGATCATGATGAAGTTCAATAATTTCTATATGTTTAAAATAACGAGCCGCCCGGCGGGTGAAGTCCATCATGAGAACCGCGCCCAAAGCAAAATTTGGGGCAATTAAAACCCCAAGGTTATTCTTATCAGCAACCCTTCGAAGCTCCTGAATCTCAATTTCATCAAGCCCGGTCGTACCAATCACCGGTGAAACACCGTGGTTTAACGCAGTTTTTGCATTCCTGATCACGGCCTGGGGATTCGTAAAATCAACTAAAACATGAGGCTGAGTATTTTCTAAAACTTTGCGTAAATCTGCCTGAATTTTAACCCCGTTACTTGTTGAGCCAACCATTTCCCCCGCGTCGGCTCCAATCTCTTTAACATCTATGGCTCCCACAAGGTTTAAGTCCTTTTCTTTGAGAACGGCTTTTATTACTTCCCGCCCCATTCTTCCCGCGGCTCCAGTTACAATTACCCGAATTTCCCTGCTCACCTAAACCTCATCCTTTCATTTTCAAACATCTTCCCCAAATTGCCAAAAAATCTGTTTTACTTGTAATCTTGCCTTATATTTTCATATAAACGGTGCTTTCTGTCAATCTACGATTCTATGAGAGAATCCAGTGCGGGCTAAAGTAAGCCGTACATAGTTTTCATTTGTTGAAAGTGAAAATAAAAACCCGGGCGTTAAGCCCGGGTGGAAATCTGGCTGCCTTTATAAATATTTTTTATAAATATTATATGTTCGGTCAAGTTCTACAATAATTACTTCACTTCCGATTTTTTTGACAGTCTCCCAGGGGACAATCAATTCCTGACGGTCAACCCACAAATTAAAAAAATTTGAGCGTTGCGGAAGGATAATGGATTCAATTTCTCCACTTTCCGGATCAATTATCAGATCTGAGTCTCCAATTGTACCTAAACGGGCACCGTCAAAAATGTTAATTATTTCTTTACCAATAAGTTCACTGAGACGCATTTTTCAGCCCCCCGCAAAATCTCCTTCTAATTCCCCTCTCAATGTTATGTTTTTAAGTGAAAAATTATGCCATTTGTTGAAATTGAAAATCACCTGGCCCAGGGAAGGAATACCCGATTCGCATCTAGATTTCCAAGCACAGTTACTGTTAGCCGGGCTGGCTCTAAAAGTTCAAGCGCTAATTTTTGGACATCCTCCCGGCTCACCAGGTAAATTTTTTGTAAAACCTCTTCTGGTGTTATTAAACGATTATAAATTAAATGAGACTTTCCAAGGCGGTACATTCTATGAGAAACACTTTCCGAAGCCATGAAAAGACCTCCTTTGATTTGTTCCTTGCTGCGGTTTAACTCCCCGGATGTAACACCGTCCTCAGCAATACTTTTCATCTCTTCCCAGGTTACTTCCAAGACTTCATTAAAATTACCCGGACTTGTGCCGGCGTAGATAACAAATAACCCGGTATCCCGAAACGCCGCGTAGTAGCTATAAATGGAATAAACAAGGCCCCTTTCTTCCCGTATTTTTTGGAAAAGACGGGAGCTTGAGCCTCCACCCAAAATGTTATTTAAAACTTGTAAAGTGTAAATCTGTTCGTCTTGCTGGGAGACACCTGGGGCGCCCAAGCAAAGTTGAACCTGTTCGAGGGGTTTATAAAAGTGCTTAAAGGCGGCTTTCGCTTGAGGCGGCGTAGTGTGGCATTCAATATTTTTAGGGGGTTCCCCTGCAAAAAGGGGCTTAAGAAGGGAAAGGGCCTTATCGTGCTTAATATTGCCGGCCAGGGCCAGCACCAACTTGGAAGGGCAATAATGTTGTTCGTAAAAAGAAATTATTTTTTCACGCGATAGAGCAGCAACTGAATCTCTTGTTCCGATTACCGGGCGGCCGAGGGGATGTCCATCCCAAATTGTTTGAGAAAAAATGTCGTGGATAATTTCATCCGGAGAATCTTCGTACATTCGAATTTCTTCCTGAACAACCTTCTTTTCCCGTTCAATATCCTCGGGAGTAAAAAGAGGGGAGAAATACATATCAGCTAAGACGTCGATTGCAAGAGGAAGATGTTCATCTAAAACTCGCGCGTAATAACAAGTGTATTCCTTGCTTGTGAAGGCATTGAGATGCCCTCCTACGGATTCAATTGTTTCTGCAATTTCTTTGGCGGTCCGCTTTTTGGTTCCTTTGAAAAGGAGATGCTCGATCAGGTGAGAAATACCTGCTTCCGTAGAGTCTTCATAATGAGAACCTGTACCGATCCAGATGCCAAAAGCAACGGAATGAACGCCTGGCACTTCTTCGCTAACAATCTGCACCCCATTATCTAGAACAGTTTTATTGTACATTAGGAACCTCCCCACCT
>DAOURU010000160.1 GCA_030627585.1 Bacillota bacterium | reverse complement strand
GTTCAAGCGGTGGAGACTGTACTTGCTGTTCCCCCCCACAAAGTATCGGTACTGCCCAAGGAAAGCTGGTGAGAAGATGGTTTCGGTATTTGTAGAAGCACGGAAACTGTTACTGGCAGGCCTGGTGCTGCTTTTCTTAATCGGAGGATGGTGGGTTCTGTCTCATCAGGCAAAACTGGGGACGCAGGATCTTGCTCAGAGTAAACGAGAAGGAAGAACCTCTTTAACTGCTCCGGTTGAAGTTGAAGTTGACAGGCCCCGGGAAGTAGCCGGTAAGCTTCCGGCTGGCCCCCAGGCTCTCGGCAAGCAGGAATTTTTCGTGGAATGCCGCCTTGCCAGGGACCGCATTCGCAGTCAACAGATTGAACTTTACCAGGAAATTGCCAACAATCCTGCTTCGAGCGGCGAAGTGCGCGACCAGGTGCAGCAGGAATTGATGAAGCTCACGGAAAACATGGGAAAAGAAACAGAGCTTGAAAAACTGATCATGGCGCGGGGATTCAGGGACGCTGTTGTGCTCATTCAGCCGCAGTCCGCGACCGCGATTGTACAAACACGCTCTCTTTCGCCTTCAGAAGTAAACAAAATTGCAGAACTTGTTGCGAAAACTACGGGACTGGAGGTAAACAATATTACAATCATCCCGAAGCCGTAACCAGTAAACGGGATATTGTATACTTGGTGGCGTGTGGGTTGAAAAATAAGTTAACTCAAGATATAATTAACTCTAATCTACAGTCCTTGCGTGAGAGAACGGTTTTCGGGCCGGATTCTTTATCTTTGCGGTTCTATTAAAGGACGAGGAGGAGCCGGTAGTGAAGAGGCCGAGAATCACTGATACCACACTGCGTGATGCCCACCAGAGTCTATGGGCGACCCGAATGCGAACAGAAGATATGCTTCCCATTTTAGAAGAAATCGATAAAGTTGGTTATTTTTCCCTTGAGATGTGGGGCGGGGCCACCTTCGATGTCTGCATCCGCTATCTCAACGAGGACCCTTGGGAGCGAATTAGAACAATTAAAAAATATGTTAAGCAAACACCTCTCCAGATGCTGCTCCGGGGCCAAAATATCGTAGGATATGCCAATTACCCGGATGATGTGGTAGAGGCTTTTGTACCGATGGCAGCCGAATGCGGAATTGATATTTTCCGGGTTTTCGATGCCTTAAACGATGTGCGCAACCTGGATGTGCCTGTGCGGGCTGTCAAAAAAACAGGCAAGCACCTACAAGCCTGTGTTGTTTATACGTTGAGCCCGGTGCATACTTATGAACATTATCTCGAGACGGCTCTTCGCCTTCAGGATATGGGCGCCGATTCGATCTGCATCAAAGATATGGCGGGAATGATCGCTCCTTATGTTGCTTATGACCTGGTATCTCTTTTTAAGGAAAAACTGGATGTGCCCATCCAGCTTCACACCCACTATATCGGGGGAATGGCAATTGGGGCCTGTTTAAAGGCCGTAGAAGCAGGAGTTGATGTTTTTGACGCCTGTTCCGGCCCCCTGGCTTTTGGTTCCTCACAGCCCCCGGTGGAAACGCTGGTGCGTGCCCTGCAGGGAACCCCCTGGGATCCCGGGCTGGACATCCATCACCTTTTTGAAATTGCAAATTACTGGGAGGAACTGCGGCGCCGGCGCGGCTTTGAGCGCGGCGTTACCAGAATTAGCGACATGAAGGTTTTCGATCATCAGGTGCCCGGAGGCATGATTACGAACCTTGTCATCCAATTAGAAGAACAAAAGGCCTTGCACCGGATGAACGATGTGCTCGAAGAAATTCCCAGAGTACGAGCCGAACTCGGCTATCCCCCGCTGGTTACTCCAACCAGTCAGGTTGTGGGAATTCAGGCGGTGCTCAACGTCCTGCTTGGTGAACGATATAAGATGGTACCGCAGGAAGTTAAGGATTATGTCCGAGGCTTTTACGGGAGGCCGCCGGCTCCGATTAAGGATGAGATCAAACATCTGATCATCGGCGAGGAGGAACCCATTACCTGTCGCCCTGCCGACCTTTTAGAGTGCAGGTTCGAAAAAATGAAAGAAGAAATTAGAGATCTGGCGGAATCGGAGGAGGATTACATTACTTACGCCTTATTCCCTCAAATTGCTAAAAAGTTCTTCGAATACCGGTTGAAGGTGCGAAATGGCGAAATTCAGCCGATTGCTGAAGAGGACCAGAAGGAAGCGGCACGCCCTGAGGAAGCACCGAAAAAAGGGCAAGATGCGGCCCGGGCAGCAAAGCCGGAAATTTCGCAAGTTTCCAGGGAGGGTGGAGCGATGAATGTTGAAGATGTCAAGGAATTTATTCGGCTGATTCACGAGACAAATGTTAACGAGCTTCATATTGAGACGGCTTCCATGAAGGTGAATATTCGGAAGGGTGTTTTTAACGAAGCTCCGCCGGTTTTTAGCGATCCGGGCCCGGCACAGCCAGCATCCTCCGGTTTTTCTCATGGTCCGGGTTCAGATTCTCTCAACCCTGCGTTTCCCCCGGAAACCGCGGTTCGAGAGCGGCCGGCGAATCTTGTGGAGGTGGCGGCTCCGATGGTCGGTACTTTTTACCGGGCTCCTGCTCCGGATGCTCCCCCGTTTGTTGAAGTGGGGACCAAGGTTCGAAAAGGTGATACCCTGTGTATTATTGAGGCCATGAAACTGATGAACGAGATTGAGGCAGAGTGTGAAGGAGAAGTAGTAGAAATTCTCGTCGAAAACGCCCAGCCTGTTGAATTTGGTCAAGCTCTCTTTCTCATTGCCTCCGAGTTGTAGTAAAAGAGCGCTTTTCCTTCCGGTACCGCATGTCTTGTGTGTACATGCGGTTTTACTGTTATTCCGAGGAGGTTTGCACGTGTTTGAAAAGATTCTTGTGGCAAACCGGGGCGAAATTGCCGTCCGGATCATCCGGACTTGCCGCGAAATGGGAATAAAAACTGTCGCCGTCTATTCGGAGGCGGATCGGGACTCCCTCCATGTTAAAATGTCTGACGAAGCAGTTTGTATTGGAGAACCTCCTCCGATTCGGAGTTATTTGAATATTCCCAATATTATCAGTGCAGCCGCAGTCAAAGGGGCCGAGGCCATTCATCCCGGTTACGGTTTTCTTGCCGAAAATCCCTATTTTGCGGAAATTTGTGAAACATGCGGGATTAAATTTATTGGCCCCCCCGCTTTGGCGATTGAAGAAATGGGGGCAAAGGCGCGCGCCCGGGAGATCATGGAAAAGGCGGGGGTACAGGTAGTGCCGGGTTCCCCGGGCCTGCTCAAAGAAGATAAAGAGGTTGCCGAAATTGCCGAAGAAATAGGATATCCCGTAATTATCAAGGCATCCGCCGGCGGCGGAGGCCGGGGGATGCGGATTGTTCAAAACCGCGCCGAACTGGAGAAAGCGGTCGATATGGCGCGGGCAGAGGCAGAGGTTACTTTTGGTGACGGAGGCATTTATTTAGAGAAATACATTGTGGAGCCGCGGCATGTAGAAATTCAAATTTTGGCGGATCAATTCGGGAATGTGGTGCATTTCGGGGAAAGGGATTGTTCGATTCAAAGGCGGCACCAAAAACTGGTTGAAGAGACCCCCTGTCCTGCGCTTACGCAAGCCTTGAGGGAAGAATTGGGAGTTGCAGCCGTACGGGCTGCAAAGGCCGTGAAATATACCGGAGCAGGGACCGTAGAGTTTCTGCTGGATAAAGAAGGGAATTATTATTTTATTGAAATGAACACGAGGATTCAGGTGGAACATCCTGTCACGGAGGGTGTTACGGGGATTGATTTAGTGGCTGAAATGATTCGGATTGCGGCAGGCGAGCCTTTGGGTTACAAACAAGAGGACATTAAGTGTACGGGAGCGGCGCTGGAATGCCGGATTAATGCGGAAAATCCTGATTTAGATTTTCGTCCTTGCCCTGGTGTTGTCACCACTTATCTTCCCCCGGGTGGCTTTGGGGTGCGCGTTGACAGCGGGATTTATCCGGGCTACCGCATTCCGCCTTATTATGATTCCCTCATTGCGAAATTGATTACCTGGGGGCGGGACCGCAACGAAGCGATCAGGCGGATGCAGCGGGCCTTAGAAGAGTTCAGAATTGAAGGTGTCGTGACAACGATTCCCTTTTT
>DAOURU010000085.1 GCA_030627585.1 Bacillota bacterium | reverse complement strand
GGGGCACCCCTTCTTTTTCAAAACCTGGCGGAATTTTTCAGGGTCCCCTTTTTTGTTCTTGATGTACCTTACAGAGACGACCGTGACACGGAAGCCTGTGTGGCGGAGCAGTTGGCGGAACTGTGGGCCGCCCTGGGAGATGTGACCAAACGAAAACCGGACCCCGCCGCTCTTGCCGAAACAATTCGGAACAGCAACCAGTTCCGGGCTAATTTGCAAAAGGTGAATGAACTGCGTTGCCGGAGACCGGCGCCTATTCGAGGAAGTGAAATGCTGAGTTATCTTTACTTGTTCTTTTCGGGCCAGGGAAATCGGGACGCCGCGAAAGTTTTCGCCTGTCTTGCAAATGAATTGAATGAAAGCGAGCCAAAGGGTGGGGGCGAGGAAAAGTACCGTCTTCTCTGGCTCCACTTGAAACCTTTTTATAAAGGAGAACTAATGGATTTCATTGAAAATACATCCGGTGCGGTATTGGCTTTCGAAGAAATGAGCCACGTTTACTGGCCGCCCTTAAAAAGCGAAGAACCCTTCCGCGGCCTGGCCCGGAAAGTTTTAACCCATTTTGCCTATAAACCATTAGGGGCGCGGATTGCAACTGTTAGTGAACTGGCACAGAGGTATCAAGTTGACGGGATTATTCATTTTTCTCATTGGGGCTGCCGCCAGAGTGTCGGGGGTTCTTTGATGTTAAAAGAGTCCTTGCAGGAGGCGGGGTGGCCGGTTTTGCTGCTGGACGGTGATTGTTTAGATGTGCGAAAAGAAGCCGCAGAAGCGACGCGCACGCGTATCGAGGCATTTTTAGAAATTTTAGAAAAAAGAAAGGGCTCTCCTGTTTAAGTCGAGCAATGATAGTATGGCAAAAAACCCAAATAGTCCAAAATTTTGAACCGGGAGCGTAGAATGTCATGGTTACCGCCGGAATAGATGCGGGTTCCTTAACTACAGATGCTGTTCTCCTTCATGATGGAAAAATTTTAGCTTACAGCATTGTCAATACTGGTTCCCAGACAAGCCGCGCTGCAGAGCGAGCTTATCAGGAAATTCTGGAAAAAGCGAGCATGAAGGTCTCCGATGTTGCTGCAGTTGTTGCGACGGGATACGGGAGGAGGAGTGTTCTCTTTGCCGGCAGGCAAGTAACAGAGATCACCTGCCACGGCCGGGGGGCCGCCTTTCTTTCCCCCCAGGTCCGAACAGTGATTGATATTGGGGGCCAGGACAGCAAGGTTATCAGGCTCGATGAGCAGGGAAATGTAATTGACTTTCTCATGAATGATAAATGCGCTGCAGGCACCGGGCGCTTCCTGGAAGTAATGGCGCAGGCCCTGGAACTTCCTGTCACCGTGCTCGGGGATGCAGAAAAGGAGGCCCTGCAGGCTGCAGAAATCAGCAGCATGTGTACCGTTTTTGCAGAATCGGAAGTGGTTTCTTTGATTGCTCGGGGTGTCCCGCGCGCCGAAATTATCCGGGGTCTTCACCGCGCCGTTGCGGAGCGTACGACCGCATTGGCACACCGCCTGGGGTTGGAACCTGCTGTGATGATGACAGGAGGGGTTGCAAAAAATACCGGCATCGTTTCTGCGTTGTCTGAAAAGCTGGGGGTAGAGATCTTTGTCCCGCCCGAGCCGCAGATTGTAGGCGCCTTAGGAGCCGCTCTCGTAGCACAGGGAAGCAGTTCCCAGGCCTTTCTTTTCTAAATTCCTGCCTTTTATCTTCTCTCTTGCCCGCCGCGTTTTTCACCGAAGCACCGGGGCCTTGCTCTGGTTAAAGCCTGCGGGGGACTCCAGACCCTCCGCCTGAGGCAGTTTTTAGGGGGCTTCTGGTTTGGGCACCCTTCCGCTCCACATCTACCTGGTCTTTACCGGGGATCCGCCCGTAACTCAACCGGAATCTTGTTGACAGTGAAATGATCCTGTTTAACTCTTGTCCGTCCTTCGCTTCTCGTAAAAGGTCTTCGTCCCCTGTCGTCAAGGATGAGCAGGCGGAGATATTCATGTTTACCGCAAGTTTCTGGAGCTTAAAGGGTGGGAATGGGAGGCTTACCAGTCGCGAGTTCATGATTGGGAGATTGAACAGTACCTCGCCCGTTTTTAGGCGAAGAAAGTACATTGTATTCATGGACTGGAATTATTGAATTCCATGGGGGCGGGTGTTATAATCCCCATGTGATGCAAGGGGGAAAGCAGCAAGTCAAGGTTTTTTTGTTTTCTTTTAGGGAGGCTTGCCTTGCTGTGCGCTGTGCGCAGTTCCTTTTGGGGCCAGGGGAAACTTTGCTGCCCGCTTACCGCTTTAAACTTTAGTATAATAAAGGAAAGGAAGCCAATAACTCAATAATAGAGGAGGTTTTGCTTCGCATGGAAATTGCTTTGCCATTTCTCGCCGAAGGTGTTGATGAAGCCACAGCCTCCTGCTGGAAAGTGGATGAAGGAGACCATGTCGACAAGGGGAGCGTGCGGTGTTATTGAAGAAATTCTTGTACGAGAGGGAGAAGTTGTGAAGGTCGGTCAGGTCCTCTGCCTCCTTAATGAAGACTAGGGGAAAGGAAACTCCTGCGGGGTATTGGCTTGAGTCAGGTCGAGCTCGATGTTTTCGGAGTCAAGCCGGCGGGGCGTTAGAAGCCACTTCTGTGATATTGAGGGGGTGAGAAGCAAATATTAATGAGTAACAGTTCAGGCTGCATAAAGAAAGAATAGCAAGAGAGAAAAAATAGCCCGGAATTGGAGGATGAGGTAATTGTTTCGTAATTATGATGAACTGAAAAAGTTTTGTCAGGATAATGATGTCAAAATGATTGATTTCAAAATGATCGATCCCATCGGAAGGTGGCGGCACCTTACCATTCCTGCGGAGCGTTTCACGCCTCGCACACTTGAAGATGGCTTTGCTTTTGATGGATCGAGTTACGGCTACCTGAAGATTGAAAAGAGCGATATGGTATTTATTCCCGATTTGAACAGCGCCTTCATGGATCCCTTCTGGGAACTTCCTACAGTCAGTATGATCGGGGATATTTTCTATTGTGGAGAACCCCCCCGGCGTTTCGAGCAGGATCCGCGGGGAATTGCCAGGGCGGCCGAAGACTATATGCGTAAAACAGGGATTGCCGATCAAATGTTGATCGGGCCCGAGTTCGAGTTCTTTGTTTTTAGCCATGTTAGCTATGAAACTTCCCCCCAGCGTGCATTCTTTGAAATTGATTCTGAGCAAGCGGATTGGAACATGGGAGACAACACGGGTCCTAATTTAGGGTACAAGAATCCTCGCAAGGGAGGGTACCATGTTCCCGCGCCCTGGGATGTGCTTCAAGACTTGAGAAGCGAAATGTGCATTATGTTAGAGGAAAGGGGACTCCCTGTAAAGTACCACCACCACGAAGTGGGCGGGCCGGGCCAGGTGGAAATTGAGCCCGTGTTTGGCCCCATGCAGTTGTGGGCAGATAAAACGATGCTCGCCAAATATATTATCAAAAATCTGGCAATCCGGCGGGGCTTGACGGCGACATTTATGCCCAAGCCCGTTTTTGGTGATGCAGGTTCCGGGATGCATATTCATATGCTTTTAATGAAGGACGATCAGCCCATTTTCTATGATCCCAACGGTTATTCCGGGTTAAGCCAAACCGCTCTTTACGCAATTGGGGGGGTTTTAAAGCATGCCAGGGCTTTGGCCGCTCTCACCAATCCCAGCACGAATTCCTACAAGCGGCTTGTGCCCGGCTATGAGGCTCCTGTAAGCATTTGTTTTGCGACGGCAAACAGGAGTGCCGTGATCAGGATTCCTGCCTACGCCAACCGTCCGGAAGAAAAACGCTTTGAATTCCGGTGCCCTGATGCTACCTGCAACCCTTACCTGGCGTACGCGGCACTTTTGATGGCAGCTTTAGACGGAATTGAAAACAGGATCGATCCTGTTGCAGAAGGATTTGGCCCGTATGACGTAAACCTTTACAATCTTTCCGGGGAAGAAAAGAAAAAGATCAAGGCCCTTCCGTATAGTCTTGAGGATGCTCTTAAAGCCCTGGAAGCCGATCACGAGTTTTTGCTGAAAGGGGATGTTTTCCCGAAGCCGTTGATTGAAATGTGGATCAACAACAAGATGAAAGATGTTGCTTTGGTCAATCAATTCCCGCATCCCCAAGAATTTTTCCTTTATTATGACCTCTAAGTATTAATTGAAAGCTTCTTTGACAATATTCAAGGTCCTTACGCGTGGGACCTTGTTTTTTTATTTAATAGGAAAAGTCTTATCAGGAGCAGGATTTTCCGCATCAGAAATGAATTGTATTTTTTATAAGTCTCAAAGTACAAAAGGAAATGGTAAGGCGTGGTTAAGGAATCAAAAAAAATCGAGAAGCAAAAGACCAGAATTCTATGGAAAAAAGAGATCTACCAGACTCCTTACGTCAGGGCCGGGGTTTTTTTGCTAAGCATCCTCGTTGTATGGATTTTGAAACAGGAAGAAATGAAAAACGGGGTTTTTGGGTGGACCGCCGTTTTTTACGGGATCTTAACCTTTATTGCCTGGGTCGGGGCGCGTTACCGCTGGATTTCCGTTCGAAACGTGGTTGCCTGGTGGGTGGCAAGCTTTAGTTTGGATACTATTTACGCCAGTTTCCTTGTTTATTTTACCGGGGGTGCGGCGAGCCCTCTCGCCCCCCTCCTGGCCGGGAGCCTCCTCCGGGTCCTTGTCACATACCCTCATTTGCCTGCTTTTTACATCATTTTTTTTGTTCATTTCATTGCTTACTTCACTGCTTGTATCAGTTCGGGGGGGATTGGAGCGCTCTCCCAGCTTGAGTTTTATCTCACCCTGCTTTTGCTCATGGGAACCGGCTTGGTGATTGTTTACCTCATTAAGCACCATGATGAAATCAGTCTTGCCAGAATGAAACTTGCCGGAGAACGGGATGAACTCGAGGCGCTGGCGCTTACCGACGGCCTCACGGGAATTTATAACTACCGGTATTTTCAATATTGTTTGAGGGAAGAGATAAAACGCGCCCGCCGCTTTCAAATCCCACTCTCCCTGCTGATTTTTGATCTTGATTTCTTTAAATCATACAATGATACCTTTGGCCACCCCGCAGGGGACAGGCTCCTGAAAAAGGTGGCAGAAATTCTGCGCCTGCGCTTAAGGAGCAATGATATTTTATGCCGCTACGGCGGAGACGAATTTGTGGCAATTCTCGGGGGTGCGGGCGCCGCGGACGCGGCCCAGGTTGCCAAGAATTTAAAAGAGGCCATTGAAAACTACCCCTTTCCTGGTCGGCAGTATTTGCCGGGTGGCAAGCTTACGGTTTCCGTAGGAGTAGCCACTTACCCTGATGACGCCCTGAACTACATTGATTTGGTCGAACAGGCCGATCGCCGCCTCTACCAGGTCAAATCTTCCGGGGACTCTTTAAATCCTTAAAAATTTCCCAATTGTTATATTAAAAGAAGGATTTTCCAATCCTGTGTCGAATTTTAAAAGAAAAAGTGCAAAATTTCTTAAATGTTCGACCTATTTTATTCCGGTAGGCTCACCGGAGAGATGAGAGGGGGGTACCTGGCCGGTCTCGGGCAGACCAGTACCTGAAAAAAGTGGGTAATGGTCTTTTTTGGCCCGTTCCCTTTTTTAAAAGCTATCGGAGGTGAAGGACGAAACGGGGGGGAAGGAAAAGAGGG
>DAOURU010000262.1 GCA_030627585.1 Bacillota bacterium | reverse complement strand
TTTCAAGCTGTAAGGCTTGTAGTTGTCACTCTTCGGGTAAGACATGCTCAACTCTTGAAAAAGAAGGATTCATACATAGAGAAATGGTGGAGACTTTGCTAAAAGATATTTTTTCAAGAATTAAAGGAAAAGTTCCTGAAAAGGAAACCTCCGTAAATATAATCAGAAAATCAGAGAAGATTGAAAATCCCTCCGATGGCTTTAAAATTAAAGATGGAGATACTATAAAAACTGGTGAAGGGACGAAAGTCAAACTTGCAGATAACTTAAAAAATGAAATATCTATTGGTGGAGGGAGCACTGTTAAGGTTGACAATCAAACGGGTTTTGAATTATCAGAGGGTACAATTGGTGCCATGCTGAAAAAAACTGAAAAAGAAATTAATGAAAAGTTGGAGAAGTATAAAGAGAAATATGGAGAAGATGCTTTCAAAGTGCGGACCCCACAATCAATTTGCTGTCCTCGAGGCACTATCTTCTCGGTGTGGACTGATAAAAATACCACCACACTTACGGTTGTCAAAGGCAAGGTTGAATTTTCCGACCTAAAAGGCAATAAAGTCATTGTGAGCGAGAACCAGTTTTGCGTTTGTTCAAAGGAACAAGGATTACAGAAGCCTGTTACAGCCCCTTTTAATCTCAAGGAAAAATTTAAAGAAGGTGTTAAGATGTATAAAGGAGGTAATTAAATATGCCGGGATACAAGCATCCGTGCCGCTACTGTGACAAACTGATTCCACCTGAATCCAACGTTTGCCCATTATGCGGTAAGGTAAATCCATTGGGACCATTAAGATGTCCCAAATGTAGGAATCCAATCCAGAAAGATTGGAAGAAGTGCAGCAACTGTGGTCTATCATTAGAAATTGTTTGCCCGAAATGTGGTAAATCAACTTTCTTTGGAGACTATTGCGAGTACTGTGATGCTCACTTGGTGGTTGTTTGCCCAAATCCAAAATGTAAAGCCGAGCAATCACCAATCGGAAACAATTGTGTAAAATGTGGTAAACCATTAAAATAAAATAAAAAGGAGAATAAAATTATGGCGCTACAACCATTCACAAGTAATTTTGCGGATAACAGCACAGAGGCGGGGTTTCAGTTTACTTTTTTCTGCGATCTCTGCAGGGAAGGTTATAAGACCAAATTTATAGGGTCCAAAACCTATAAGAAAGGAAAATTGCTGAAAGGGTTTGGTGGTTTAATCAGTGCGGCTTCCCAGATTGCCGGAAAATACCGCGTGGGTTACGGCGCCGAGAGAGCCACTGATACAATCAGTGAACATTTTCGTGGCATGTCCC
Source organism: Bacillota bacterium (assembly GCA_030627585.1). Taxonomy (GTDB): domain Bacteria; phylum Bacillota; class DSM-12270; order Thermacetogeniales; family Thermacetogeniaceae; genus Ch130. The sequence goes on along the minus strand of DAOURU010000262.1, from coordinate 1,016 downwards.
CTGAATGGCACAAGGAACATGAAGCCGCGTTTGAACTTGCCCAGAACGAGGCGAAGCAACACTTTCATCGTTGTCCTAAATGCAAAAAGTGGGTCTGCGAAAACGACTGGAACGAACAGGAAGGTCTCTGCGTAGATGATGCGCCGAGAGTAAACGTTGAAGTTGCCGCTGCCAAAGCGCAGAGAGCAGTTCAAGATATTCAGGAAAAAGCAGCAAGTACACAGGTCTTTACCGGTAAGATAGAAAGCAAGCAAACGCTCTGTCCCCAATGTGGCAAACCTGCTGGCGAAGGCAAGTTCTGCAATAATTGTGGAGCACCACTTAGCTTGGTCAAATGCCAGAAGTGTGGTGCCCAAAATCCGTTTGGAACAAGATTCTGCGGTGAGTGTGGAACAAAACTTGGTTAAATAAAAATACCGCCGCCGCATCGCCTAACACGGGCTTTGCGGCTCACTTCGTTCGCCCAAATGCTTTGCACTTCGCAAAGCACGAAACCGTTAGCCGAATGTGCATGAAATCAAATCTGAGTTATTCGAAGCAGGTAGCGAAGTCATCTCCATACAGGTTCAGTAACAACAGAGATTGTAACGTCGGCTAACAGCGGATAAAAGGGAAATCAAAAATTTCCCTAAATTGCCTTCGGCAACTTCTTTTATACCGCAAACGTTAAGCGAGGAATTTACGAATCTAATATTGAAACAAAAAGGAAATTTCTACCACCCAAAACTAACAGAAAAAGCGGCTTGCTGAAATACGATAAAATAGTCAAGACTTTTTTTACTGTATAGATAAAAAAGTCATGAAATCAGATATATAAAACAAGACAAACCGACTGCTTGAAATTTGCTTAGCCCAACTTCGCCAAAAATGAAATAAATTGAGCCGTTTTCGCTGAATTAATGAATGATAAGAGAGATCATATAGAATGTTTTCTTCATAATACCGTTCCTTTTTTAATTGTGCTCCTCGTGCCATGATGTTTTCTGCGGCCTTATGAATATCGGGAATTTGGATCT
>DAOURU010000265.1 GCA_030627585.1 Bacillota bacterium | reverse complement strand
CTACCGCTCCCAGACTAAACGTTCCAGCAGGCTCTTGGGAGACATTTTCCGCACTTCGGATGCCGGAAGCTCCACCTTAACCTGAAAGGAAAGGAGATCGCTCTCTTGAACCTCCGGCAAAAGAAGGCGCGGCCAGTGCAGAACATAGCCTTCGTCCCCCAATAAGACAACAATATGGTCCTCCTCAACCCGATCCACAACTCACCTGATGATCACCGTTTCTCATTCCTTTGCTTTAAAAAAGTTTCTTGCTGGAGATTTCGCAGCATGACCAGTGCGTCCTCCCGCGTTTCGATGTAATAATTTTTCCGCCATCCAATCTGCCGAAAGCCCAAACTCTTGTAAAGGTTGAGAGCCGCAACATTCGAGGGCCGTACTTCTAAAACCATAGTCGCGGCGCCCCGTACCCTTGAGTACTCGATCAAGGTTTTCATCAGCAATTTTCCCAAACCCCGGCCCCGAAATTCTGGATGAACGGCAACTGTAGTCACATGGGCCTCCCCGGGACAAAGCCACATTCCGGCGTAACCTACAATCTCATTATCCGCCAGAACCACAAAATATACCGCAAATTTATTTTTTAACTCGCTGCTGAATGCCTGGTAAGTCCACGGAGAGGGAAAAGAGCAGTTTTCAATCATAAGTATCCGGGGAATATCTCCCCTCTCCATAGCACGAACTGTAAATTCCAAAGATTTCCCCGCCTTACTTGCACCGAATCGCCGGAGGCCGAACGTAAATGGGTTCAACCGTCCCGAGATCTTTTTCTCTTTTTGCGAGCAAAGCAGTCAAGCCAAGGGCGGCAACAGAGCTGGCGCGCGGCCGGAGTTGGGCTACCCCCGCCAGGCTCGCGCGTTCTCCCAACTTTTCTTGAAATAAGTCCCAATACTGAAGAGCTCCTTCTCCTGTGAAGACAATCTGCGCCCGCAGCTCTTCTTGCAAACGCGCCCCCAGTTCGTCGGGCTCCAAAGCCAAGTAACTGCTCAGCCGCTTCACCTCATTCCGAGCGCTTAAGTAAAAAGCCGTATACACTTCGCGGGGGCGCGCACACAAAACCGGGCAAATCAAGCCCGATACACCTTTGAGGAGCCAAGCCAGGGCGTCAAGGGTAGGCACTCCTATGAGGGGTTTTCCCAGGGCATGGGCAAATGCTTTTGCCGTAGCCAGGCCAACCCGCAAAGAGGTAAAAGAGCCCGGCCCGACGGCAACTGCAAATCCATCTAAATCCTCTATTTTCAGCCCCAAACCGTTCAGCAAATAATCAATTAAAGGAAGCAGGCGCTCCAGGTGTGCCTGTCTGGTGCTAAAAGCAGCCTCCCCCAAAAGCTGTTGCTCTTCTGTCACAGCAACGGAAACTACCGGTGTTGAGGTTTCTATCCCAAGTATCCGCACTTTTCTGCCAGCTCCCTGACTTTGGCTTCGTAATGCCTCCCCTTTGGGTGAAACCGAATCCACCGTGCAGATTCAGAAAAGTCGTGATAAGCAATACTTATTTCTAAATATTCTTCGGGCAAGGCTTCAGGAATCCGGTTTCCCCATTCGACGAGAATAATTCCTCTGCGTTTCCGGTATTCTTCCCAACCAATCTCCTCTAATTCCCGGTAGGATTGTAAACGAAAAAAATCACAGTGGAAAACCGGGTATTTCCCCTCATATTCCTGGATCAACATAAAACTTGGGCTCGAAACAGGGGAACGAACCTCTAATCCGCGTGCAGCTCCCCTGACAAAAACTGTTTTCCCGACCCCTAATTCTCCGACCAGGGCAACGACATCGCCGGGAGTGAGAAGTTTGCCTAACTCCTCCCCGATCGACGCGGTGACCGGGGCGCTGGGAGAAATTAACTGCCACAATGGATTCACCACCTGCCTGCCCGCTCTCTTTATTATATCCTTCTTTGTCCTCACTCACAAGGAAAAGACCTTGATTTTGGCGCCTGCTTCGAGATCCGCCGGCGTCAGACGATAGAGAGCATCAAAAAGAGCCGCCTGGAAACTGCCCGGGCCTCTGCTTTCCTGCCCTGCTTTTTCTGCCGCAACACCAAAGGCCGCCAGACCGGCTGCCGCAGCCAGGAGATAATCATCAGAAACGGCGGCAAAAGCACCGATCACCGCGGTGCTCATGCAGCCGGTGCCGGTTACAGTACTGAGCAGGTGGTGACCGTTATCCACCATCACAAGGCGCTCCCCGTCGGAAATGTAGTCTCTGGGTCCGGTAAGAGCAACCACGGTCTGAAACCGGCGCGCCGCGCGGCGGGCTATTTCACTCCCTTCCCCTCCACTGGCAACAGCCTCAGCTCCTT
>DAOURU010000150.1 GCA_030627585.1 Bacillota bacterium | reverse complement strand
CGTAGTAATATTTAAGAAAAATCACGATCTGGTTTTCGTAAGGTAAATTTTCGAGAGCTTTATACACATCCAGCTGGTTTGTAATCATTTCCTCATCGGTATCCGTACAAGCACCGGCCGGCCTCTTCATTGGATCTAGAAACCTCTGACGCCTTCTGTACTCCTGGCAGGCTTTATTTGCGGCGATCCGAAGCAGCCAGCCTGCGATTTTTTCCGGGTTCTTTAACCGGTCGAGGTGTTCCATTGCGGCAAGGAAAGTATCCTGGACAACGTCTTCGGCAGAAGGCCGGTCTTGAAGAATGTAGTAGGCGATCTGGAATACTTTTGGAGAGAAAAGTTCAAAAAGTATTTTCATTGCTTCTTCCCGGCTTCCGGAGAGCTTCTTGAACATAACCTGGCGCCTCCGCCTCCCTGAAGAGGGAGAAAGGTATCTTGGTATACCTTTCGACTTTTGGCAAATCTTTTCCTTTTTTGCCACCCATTTTGAAGAAGAATTCGGAAGAACAGAAGCAGAAAGGATGCTAACTACTTGTAGGCATACGCAGGCCCTGTCCCGGCGCACAAAAGCGAGGCGGTAAGCATCACGACCATCAAACACCGAGAGATTTTAACCATCTTATCAACCTCCTGTCAATTCGGTTATCAACCTCTTGATAGTAAAACTGGCGGTATGCATCCGCAAGAACCGGCCAGTAATCGTACTTTTTCGTACGGTCCCAATCCTCCTTTCTCACGAAGTGTTCCATATCTTTCCCTTCAGGATATTTATCACCCACCTTGACACCGTGGTGGTGCCACTGACGTATTCTACATCCAACTTTTTTACCGTTCATTTCTATCCATTCTGTTTTACTTTCAAGAATGAGGAAATAGCCGCCCATACTTGAACCCGGAATTCGATCGTTCAAGATGATTGACCTTACCCGGTGAACACCCCCTTTCTCTATTGGCCACCGAGACTCGGCAACCTCCCTGGCATGATTCTCAGCCACGCGGTCAGCAGGGATCACAAGCTGGAACGGTTCGTCATACCAGAGACCGAGCCTGAAATATTTTGTGCTGAATTCGAGCTTTTCTTTGTGTTTGATTGTTTCCCCGGGTTTGAACTTCTTTTCTGTACCTCCGACGAATCTTGTATAACGATTGGATTTTGACTCCTTTTCATCCAGCCTGAAGCTGCCTCCTGGCTTTATAAAAGCCCTTACCCCTATCGGTAAATTGCTCCCCGGATCGGCCTTGACCGCTTGATCTGCTATATTCCAGAAAATATTGAACCACGGGGAATCATTCCTGACCCTGGTCATGTGGTTGCTGTTGGAAATATAAATCTCGTCCGGTTTTGGTATTTTAGGATTAACGGGAATATTTGACTTAACCTGACCGGTACCTGGATTGCAACTGGCTAAACAGACTAGCGCGAAATTAAAAAACGTCCCGAAAAGAAGCTTGATTAATCTCTTCATCTTCAACTCCAACTCCAATTTCGCATACTTATAAGTTTTACTTACGAAGCCAGAAACACCAATCTTCCTTATCGGGTGCATTAAAATTTCTATCCACCGTCTGAAGCAAATATACGATTCATCCTGAATTCTGGCTAAGGAGAACTGCAAAGATAATCTTCGGACGCTCATTTTTTGATCCAGAGCAAGAACCATGGCAATTACTGGATCCACAACGCGTCTGTGTAATGGACAACAGGAGGGTTGGGATCGTAGTAGCCGTCGTGGATCACCTGGTGTTCTCCTTTGCACCGATAGTAGTAGCCGCGTTGAATTGGCTGTTCTTTGAATATCTCAGCAATCCATGTGTTGTACCGGTCCAGGCGGTAGCCGGAGTTAACGTCAACCCAGCTTGACCCGGTCCATTTCTGGAGCGTTACTTTAACCCAGATCCGGTCCACTACTTGGTTGGAGACGCTTTTCCCGTACAGGGTTATCGTCCCGTCGCCATTGTCATAAATGCGGCAGACAGCATCGACGAGATACTTTGTGGTGAGAATACCGGCATCTTCGGTTTCCGCCCGGAGCTGCTCTGATATGGCAGCAGCTTGTGTGCAAACGGCCAAAACCCCTGCCAGTACCAGAGCAACCAGAGGCGCTCTTCTCTGCATACTTTCACCCCCCTTCTTCTGAGGAAATGCCTCCCAAATTTCCCTTTGTTATATATGACTTTTCAGAAAGGGTTTTGGATCACGAAACTGAAAATTTTTTTCAAAAAAAACAAGCCCCGCTTGACGGGGCCGGCAAATCAAAAGTTATTTAACCCTTTTCTTGCGGGCGTTTATTTAGTTAGCGGATTGTCATCGCCACCATTCTTAACGCCTTCCCAAAATTTTTCTACAATCAAAATCAGCCATCCGTAAGCAAAGATCAAGATTCCGGCAATTTCAAAAGGGTCATTGATCCCGGCAGGCTGAGAGGAGAAGTTTGTTTCAATGTAAGCACTTAATTTTGGAGACGCTAAAAAAACAATACCGATTACCAGAAGGTCGATAATCCTGTTTTTGTTTTTTTGTGAAGCATGCGCCTGGCGAAAGTAGTAAATTAAACCTAGCAACAATACTAATGTGAGAACAATCTCAAAATCCATGAGTTGCCTCCTTAAATTGATTCATACTCCAAAAATAAATTTCTCGCTGTGTTCCGTTAAATTCTTTAGAATAAAATAGAATAAAAATCGCTCATCGCAGCAGTCACTGCAGCGTATGCATTAGTTTCGGGTTTCGGTAATGTCTTTATAATGTCTGCAAAAGCAAAACGGCCTGGGCTATACTGGTAATGGCAAAAAGCCAGTATAAAATTCCCTACCCTCTGTCGACGAGGGAGAAAGGAGCCCAAGCCTTATGTTTAGGATACCACCGAGCGAACGTGTAATGTAAGCCATTAATAATCTCCTCCAGACCGGCATTTATACTGATAAGGGCATTACCAGCCTGTTAGTACGTCTGGGAGCCCAACGCTTGATCCAGGAACTTTTGGAACAAGAAGTCACCGATTTTTTAGGTCGTGAACGCTATGAACGAAAACCGCGGCCAAATGGCGGGCTGCGAAACGGCCACAAAACGCGCCATATTGAGGTCGCGGCTTAAAGGTTCCGCTGACGGTAACCACCGACGGTGCATCCGGGCCGTCGAGGAGGTCTGGCCCCAGAGCCTTCGGATCCGCTGCTGGATGCACAAGATGCGCAATGTTCTAGACAAGGTTCCCGAACCCGTCAAGGATGATTTAAAAGCACATCTGGTCAGCATCCGTGATGCTGCATCCTATGATGACGGCCGGAAAGCTGAAGATTCCCGTTTTGAACCGTTTCGAAGATAGGTATCCTTCGGCCATGAAGAGTCTTAAAGATGATCTCGAAGCCAGCCTGAATCATCTCAGGGTGCCGCCAGTTCACCGGAAATATGTTCGAACGACTAACCTGATTGAACGCAGTTTCTTGGAACAACGCCGCCGAACCAGGGTAATACCAAGTTTTTCGATTGATGTAAGCTGCCTTAAATTAGTCTTTGCGATGCCTTAAGGCGAGCCAGCCAAAAATGGCGTCGTGTACGATTCACCGAGCATGAACAAGAACAGTTGAAAAAATTACGAGATGATCTTGGTTTTAATGTTCTAAAGTCTGACAAAGACGAAGATAAGGAGGTTAATTCCAGTGTAGCCTAACGGCCCCAATCAATTTTACAGACAGTTTAGGACTTGACCTTATTACAGACACATTCAATGACATTGTTATTAGAAAATTTATTTCAATACTTTACCAGAAGAGTAAAACAATCAAATGGCCAAATATTATTGATAAACAGGGGAAAAATGTTGATTATGGAGTCATACTTGACCCAAACAATCAGTTCTCAAGACATTATACAAAAATGGCTGAGGGATTCCAAGTGTTTCATAAAAGTTGTTGAGGTTTTTTTATTCAGCTCAATCTAACCCTGAAAACGGAGGATGTTCGCCTGGATATACTAGGAGAGGCTTCAAACCATCTTCTTGCGATATACAAAACTCCCGTCTTTACCTGTAACAAATCCCATTTTGGTCCAAAAGCCGATAGCCTTATAACGCACCCTGTCAGCAATAATTGTGTCAAAGGATTTTTTAAGAATCTCTATGAACTGCCTTCCGTAGCCGTTCCCTTCAAATTCAGGGAATATCATTATCGTATAGATTGTAATGGTGTTTCCGTTGATCAAACATCGAGCCTTCCCTATACGGTGGTCACCAGCAACAATGTTTGCCCAATCGTAGTCGGAGTTCTGTTTTTCCCTTGACACAAAATCAATGG
>DAOURU010000034.1 GCA_030627585.1 Bacillota bacterium | reverse complement strand
GGCCCGGCCTCCCCCTCCTGCCCCCAGGAGTACTGCCCTTTTGCCTGCGGGCGTAAAATTTGTTTCCGTTGTAAGAGAGGAAAGAAATCCGGCTCCATCTGTATTATACCCGATTAACCTGCCATCCTGGTTCAGAATTGTGTTAACAGCACCAACCAGCCTGGCCCGCCGGTCAACTTCGTCCAGGTAAGGAATTACCCGCTCTTTATGGGGAATAGTGATATTTACGCCTCCCAACCCTAAGGCCCGAATCGCACCGACTGCCACGGGAAGGCCCTCCTTGCTTACACGAAAAGGAACATAACAACAGGAAAGGCCGCAATAAGCGAAAGCGCTGTTCTGCATGACCGGAGAAAGGGAATGCGCAACAGGATCTCCAAATAAAGCATAAACTTTTGTTTTTCCGGTAATAACCATTAGCCTGCCTCTTCTCTCAGAAATCTTTCACATGACCAAGTTTATTTTACCATATTTATTTTCTTTATTTTCCTGATACAGATTACATAATAAAACTCCAAACGGACCATAATAAATTAAGAAATTAAATAAGAAATTAAAAGAGGTAAAAAAAAAATGACACATCACCTGAATGAACTCAACATTGCCAGCCTTACCGAGGATGAAATTAAAAAATTACAGGATGCCGAAAAATTTATCAACCGCAACAAAGGTGGAGCTCGGAAAGAAGAAGTTTATCTCATTGCCTTGACAAGGCGAGGGGGGTAAGCATACCAGGAAGATGAACTAAGCTCGTACTGCAATGAGTTCCCGAATTTTTGCAGCCAGATCTTCCAGGTTAAGGGGTTTTGTCAAATGTACTATTGCCCCGGCCGCTTGAGCTTCCCATGCTACATCAGGAGTCTGGTCGCCTGAATAAGTGATGACTTCCACCTCGGGCCAACGTTCTTTGATGGCCCGGGTCGCGTTAATTCCATCTAAAGCAGGCATCCGTACATCCATAATAACAACCTGAGGCGTTGTCAATTTTACAGCTTCAATTGCTTCAAGGCCATTTTTTGCTTCCCCCACTACTTGGAAGTCTGAACAGGTATTGAGATATTCCGTGATTAGCCTTCTTAAAACAGCATAATCATCTACAACAAGTACCGATACCATTCCTTTCACTCCCGCGCAAATAATAAAAAACGACTTGGAATAAGCATTTCGAAAATTCAATCATACACTGCAATATTTTATCAAAAATCAAGGCTGGAATTTGTCAGAACAAGTCGAACTCAACGTCTTTTAAATAAAATTATTGCCTCCAGGAGCCGCATCAAACGAGTCCCAAAAAACTCTCGCCTGTTGATGGGGGGCACCAAAATCGTGTAAAGACCCAGCCTGTTTCCCCCGAGAATATCAGTAAAAATTTGGTCCCCGATGACGGCAGTTTCTTCAGGCCGTGTGCCCATGATTTCTAAAGCCCGCCGGAAGCTCCACCGCCGGGGTTTCTGGGCACGCGCGACAAAAGGTATCTCCATCCGCTGCGCCACTTCCTGAACGCGCCGGGTTGAATTGTTGGAAACAAAACATAGCTGAAAACCCAAACATTTTGCTTTTTCCAGCCAGGATATAGTTTTTTCAGAAAGAACGGGGTTCTGCCACTCCGTAAGCGTGTTGTCAAGGTCAATAATCATGCCGCGCATCCCTGTTCGAAAAAGTTCTTCTGGTGAGATTTCTAAAATAGAATGATAAACCTGCTTGGGACGAAGTAAGTTAAAATTCATGTTTTTGCCTGCCTTAATTATCCGTCTTTAGTTATCTCAACCTGCTTGTCTATCATTATTAAATTTTAGTTTCACGAGATCCTTCTCGTTTTTTCATCTGTTTCCACTTGAAACCCTGCCGGCTCTGCCGCAGTTCCAGCTCTTTTTCAATCGCGTTTATGACTTGGGCTTTTCCAACCCTCCAGCGGGGAGCCAGCAGATAACCGCTATCTAAAACATCCCCTACTAATCTGTGAATTACAAGATCCGGGCGGAGCCATTCTAAAAAATCGCAGACTAAAGGAACATACTCCTCAAAACTATATGTTTGCACGCGGTTTTCCTGGTGCATCTCAGCTAAAGGGGTATTTTCAATCACCTGAAGATGGTGAATTTTAACTCCCTGAATCGGCTGGGAACTTAAAAATGAAGCAGTTTCCAGCATATCCTCCCTGGTTTCACCAGGCAGGCCCAGTATTACGTGGGCACAAAGAAAAAGCCCCCTTCCCTGGCTCCGGGCGACGGCATCCTCAAAATCTGCTCTTGTGTGGCCGCGGTTAATTAAAAAAAGCGTCCTGTCGTGGGCTGACTGCAATCCATATTCCAGCCAGATATGCCACTTACCGGTGTATTCCGCCAACAGATCCAGGACGGCATCCGGTACGCAATCCGGTCTGGTTCCGATACACATACCGATTACTTCGTGATCGTCAAGCGCGGTATCATAAATCGACCGTAATTTTTCCACCGGGGCATAAGTATTGGTAAAAGGCTGAAAATAGACAAGAAACTTGGACTCCCCTTTTCTCTTCACGGCTGCTTTTCCGGCTGCAACTTGCGCACGCAAGGACCCCGCATCATAATCTAAAGCGGGGCTGAAACTGGGGTTCCAGCAAAAAATGCACCCCTTTCTGCTGATGGCACCGTCCCGGTTGGGACAGGCGAATCCGGCGTGAACCGGAATTTTATAGACACGAAACCCGAAACGCTCACGAAAAAAACGACTTAAGGAATAGTAACGCATCTGTTTTTGCCGGCCCCCAACTTCAGCCAGGTTCTTTTTTTCAACCCTTTAACCCTGTGTGTAAAGGTGTTTCCTTTATTTTATAATTCCCGGGACGATTTAACAAGATGCCTGGACAGATCAAATTTTCTTTCAATAATTTAATTTACGTCCGTAATTTTGTCCATCTATGATATGCCCTGATTTCATGAAAACCCCTATTCAGTCTCCTAGTTTTCCGCTGATAATTCTTTAAGCAGCTTTTTAATCGCTCTTTTCTCAATCCGAGAAACATAACTGCGCGAGATTCCGAGCATCCGGGCAATTTCCCGCTGTGTTTTCCTGGGGCCGCTAAAGAGCCCATACCTGAATTCTAAAACCTTTCGTTCTCTTTTATGCAGCTTCTTAACTTTTTCTAACAAGCGCCGCTCTTCGAAAAAATTTTCTACTATTTCCGAAACTGTTTCGGGTCCCGTCCCTAAAATATCCATCAGGGTAATCTCATTCCCTTCCTTGTCCGTTCCTATCGGATCGTAAAGCGAAACCTCCCCTTTAGACTTTTTAGCAGCCCTCAAAAACATGAGAATTTCATTTTCGATGCACCGCGCCGCATACGTGGCCAGCTTCGTCCCTTTATTCTGGTTGAAAGTATTAATGGCTTTAATTAAACCGATGGTTCCAATGGAAATTAAGTCATCCGGGTCTTCCCCGGTCGCGTCAAACTTTTTTATGATATGAGCCACCAATCTCAAGTTGTGCTCGATCAAGATATTTCTTGCCTCTTCGTCTCCTTGTTCCAAACGGTGCAGATAAAGCGCTTCATCTTCTTCTGAAAGAGGCTGGGGAAAGACATTGTTGCTAATGTAGGCGGTTAAAAAGACAAGCCCTTTAAGAAAAGAAATAGCTGTTGCAACGAACAGCTCTGGAACCACATCAATCCCCTCCGGATCCTTACCACCTTAAATCATATGGGGATTGAAGGGAAAAGGTGCCTGTCTTTTTTTTTGTAAACATGAAAAAGAGGGCCCGTTATCACAGGGCTCTCTCATTATGAGTATAGATAATTATCACCGGTTAATTAAGTTCTTGTAAACCTGCCACGATTTTCCGAAAAACTTCAGCAGCAGTTGCGCCTCCGGCTCCTCCGCCCTCAACAAAAACAGCAATTGCGACCTGTGGAAACTCACGCGGCGTGTACCCCACAAACCAGGCATGAACAACAGGATTCCCTTGAGCATCTCTCTGTTCTGTCTCTACGGAACCGGTCTTCCCGGCGCTGCCCAATCCAGGAACGCAGGCGCGCTTTCCTGTTCCCTCTTTGACTGTAAGCTCCATCATTTTCTGCAGTTCTCCGGCAACCGCCACGGGCAACACCCGGTGCGGAGCCGGGCGGGGAAGGGACGCCACCACCCTCCCCTTCGCATCTCTAATTTCTTTGACAACTACAGGGGCACGAAAAACTCCGCCGCGCCCGATCGTGGCTGCAAGCGAGGCGGCGGTGAGCGGACTGATTCTGATTCCCTCCTGGCCAAGGGCAGCGTTCCCTAACTGGCCGGGATAAGAGCCAATCTGGATCACGCCTCCCTTTTTAAGGGCCGGATAACCGGCCAAACCTTCTTCCATGCCCAAAATTCGTGCGTAGCGCTCTAGGGCAGCACGGCCGGTTCGGAGGGCTACTTCTACAAAAACAGGATTGCAGGAAGAGGCAAAGGCTTCCCGAAAGGTGAGACTCCCGTGCCCTTCCTTCTTCCAGCACAAAACTGCCTCTTTTTCATTGAATTCAAACTTTCCCGAGCAGAAAAATTTCTCTCCAGGCCGCACTTTTCCCTCAGCAAGGGCGGCGGCAGCAACCACAATTTTAAATACTGAACCGGGGTGATAAAGCGCCAGGGCGCGATCAAACTGATCGCCGGCCCCTGTGTTTTGATCATACTGGGGACAGCTGGCCAGCGCCCTTACTTCACCGGACGGTACATCCAGTAAAGCCACGGCACCACGAATTTTACACTGATCCATGGTTTCCTCCACAAGCTTCTGAACCTCTTTATCGATCGTAAGAACCACATTTTTCCCCCGCGACAGCCCGCCCCGCTTGCTCCGAAGGCGCAAGCCGCGGCCTTCCAGCAGGCGTCCCTGCCGGTCTATAACGGTAAGAAGTTCCAACCGGGGATCAGCCGGTGCAAGGAAATCATCATATAAGGCTTCTATTCCTTTAATTCCCCACAAGGGTTCACCTTTGAGAGTCGAGCCCTTCACATAACCGACCAGGTGCCTTGCTACAGAAGCGGGGCCAAAGCGCTGCAGGACGGGGATAGCGTAAATACCGGGAACCCTGATTTTTTTTAGAGAGGCTGCTTCATCTTTCGTTAGATAGACCGGCAAAAGGAAGGGGGTCCGTCTGGCAAAGGCAGCCTTGAGAAAGGAGTGTATTTCTTCTTGTTTCTCATCCCGGGGCACCAGGGTGAGGATTGCCTCTATTAAATACTCCTCCCGCGAAAGGCGGGCAGAGAGAGAAGGGAAAGATCCCTCAACCGGCAATGAAGAAGGAACCAAGGGGGGAAAAACAGCTACGGCATAAATGATCCGAGAATCCAATAAAGATCTTCCCCTGCGGTCCTGAATATCCCCTCGCAAGAAGTTGCCCAGCGGAAGGCGAAGTGTTCTCTCTTCTACGGCCGCAGCCGCAAGCTCTTCCCCTTTTAGCAGCTGAAGATAAGCAAGACGACCCCCCAGCATCAGGAAGATACAAATGAAGAAACAAAAGAGGAATAAAATCCGACGCTCCTGCAAATAAGGCAAAAAAAGACCCCCCTGCCCAACAAGCCTGAGAAGTCAGAGTTTCTTTAAAGTAGCTTGGTGCAAAAAGGGAGATTTTATACTATTTTCAGGTTTCTTTCGTTTCTTAAGCTTCAATCTTCGTGCAGGTAGCGCCGGGCTGCTGTTTGGTGTTCCCCTAAAGTCCGGCTAAAATGATGGGAACCGTCGCCGCGGGCCACGAAATATAAATAATCAACCTCTGCGGGGTAAAGAACGGCTTTTATAGAAGCAAGGCCGGGGTTGGCAATGGGGCCGGGCGGAAGGCCGTCGTGCAGGTAAGTATTGTAGGAAGAAGAGATCCGCAAATCCTGCTGGGTTAATTTTTCTTTCTGCTTCCCTAAAATATACTGAATTGTAGCGCACGACTCCAGGCGCATTCCGCACCGCAGCCGGTTGAGAAACACAGCCGCGATGATGGGGCGTTCCGCTTCAAGCTTCGCTTCGCGTTCGACCAGGGAAGCCAGCGTGACGACCTCCCGGATGCTCAAACCCATTGCTTGAGCACGGCGCTGCAATTCGGGCGTGAAAGCTTTGCGAAAGCGCTGCAACATTAAAGCGAGAATTTCCTTTTCTGTCAACCCGGCGGGAAACTCGTAAGTTGCAGGAAACAAGAACCCCTCTAAACGGCGCGGGCCCTCGGGTGCGCCAGCCAAAAAGGGGAGTGAAAAGTCTTCCGAACTTAAAGCTTTACGAAAACGCGTTTGATCTACAATTCCCTTTTCGACCAGCAATTTCTCAATTTGCGTTACAGTGTACCCTTCGGGAATCGCCACCCGATGGAGAATTACTTCCCCCCCTACGATCAGTGCCAAAATTTTCTGGAGCGGCCAGGCATTACTGATGCGGTATTCTCCTGCTTGAATTCGTTTCTCCCTGCCTGTTAAAAGTGCATAAAGAACAAAGAAATTTTTGCTTTTAATCAGCTTTTTTTGCTCCAGGAGTTCCCCTACCTCACTCAAAGAGGCGCCCCGCTTAATAGTGATTACAATGTTCTTTCCGCCTTGGGGATCCGGACTAACCGGGGCCAGTAAATAAGCAACGTAAACCCTTGCTCCTATCCATAAAGCTCCAATTAAAAGCAAGAGCAAAGCTGACCTGACAGGATATAAAATTGGATTAAAGAAAGGCCTCCAGTTTAACTCCATACTTCTTCCCCGGCTTCCAGATTTCAACACTTTTTTTTAATTATACCTCTGATTTTCTCTCAAAACAACAGTTTTGGAGAGAACAACCAGTCAGGGGGCTTGCGGCTGCTGCGGAGGAACAACAGTGGAAGGGGCAAACGGATCCGCGTCTTCCGCACGTTCGTCCGGAGGAACTGGAAGGAGAGGCTGATCCTGAATTGGAGGCGGCACCGGACTTTCTGGAACAGGCATCGTCCCCACACGGACAATCTGGTCAACAGGGTGGTAAAGATCCTTAGATACTAATACCCTTTTGGTGGCGGTCCCGTCTTTAATCACGCGATACAGGTGAACTTGATAACCTTTGATCCCTTCCCTTTCGACTACTGTTTTACCTTGATAAAGATTCGGGTCCTCTTTTTTTATGATTTCAGGTTCCAGGACCTTATCTACGACAAGATCTAACCATACACTTTTCTTTTCTTCGGTATTCCCAAAAATCTTAACTGTGAGAGCGCCGCCCCGGACCCGCGCTCTCAGATACAAGTAACCGCTGGTATTATTGCGAAACTTGAGGTCCCTGCCCCCATAAGCAACAGTCGCGTCCCTCCCCAAGGGAACATATCCCACGGGGAGAGAATGATTGCTCCTTTCGATCACCTCTAATCCCGCAAGAAGAACTGCGTTGTAAAGAGTTGAGGAAACCTGGCATACTCCACCGCCGATTCCCGGAATAAATTGATCCTTTACGATCACAAGCGCTTCTTTGTAGCCGGCCTCTCTGCTCCTGGGGCCCACAACGGAATTAAAAGGGAAAACTTCCCCCGGTTTTATCAACTGGTTGTCCAGGGTGTCTGCCGCAACATTGATATTGTAGGTACGGTTGACATTATGAACATCGAAATAAGTAGTGTAGGATGAGAGCAGGCCTCTAATTTTCATGGCCATGATATCCGCGGTCCGCACATCAGGCTGCTGCTCTTTTAAATGCAACACCACCGCAGAGTCCGCCTGTGTCTTAAATTGCTCGAGAGACTCCAGAGCAGCCTCAATATCCAGCTTTCTGCCTGGTTTGCCTGGAACAACAACTACTTCGTCGCGGTCATTTATAACCAAACGTGCATCTTGCGGGAGAAAAACCAAATCTTCGGCAAACCGGGCAAAAACAGCGCGGGTTTTTTGCCGGTCAAAGGTAATATCCAAAGGTATCTTGACTTCTGAACGGCAGGCACCTAAAAGCTCCCGGCAGCGCTGCCAGAGCGATCCCCTGCGGCCCACTAAAAAAGCACGGTGTGCAACCTTTCCTGCATGAAGCTGAAAGCCCAGATCGTGCCGCGGAACTTGCCATTCTTGTTCTCCAAGCACAATCTTCACTGGGGTAGAGAGAAACTTTTCCTGCAACAGCAAGAGTCGCTCCTCTGCTTCCTGTTCAGAAAATCCCCCGAGTTTTACTTTTCCTGCGCGGACACCCGGATAAATTTTATCTTGCCAGGTGCGAGACCAGGCTGCCGCGCTTACTATACCTCCACTGATTAAAATAATTAAAAACACCAAAATAGCTGTAAAAAAAACTTTTCTCTGCAAAGAGGCCCCCCTTCCCGCCGTTTTTTCAATATTAGTATTACGCCGAGAAGGCACCTGTGCATACAGACGGCTTAAATTTCGTCTCCTTCCTCAAGCATCTCCTGCCAGGCATCAGCCACTCGTTCCCACTCTTCATCATCTTCAATGTTGCACAGGAATTCGCTGCCGTCGTTGTCAATCCCAAACTTTAAAATAATTGCTTCATCCTCTTCAACGGGCTGGAGAATCG
>DAOURU010000263.1 GCA_030627585.1 Bacillota bacterium | reverse complement strand
TGGGGACGGGGAACTGCTTGCAGGAACACCTTATGTTTCAGGAGCCCAGGTCGTAGGGACCGTCCGGCGCCAGGGAAAGGCCCGGAAGATTATCGTCTTCAAGTATAAGCCGAAAAAAAATTACCGGCGGAAAAGGGGGCACCGGCAGCTTTTTACCGAACTGGTAATTGACGAAATTATCCCCCCTGAGAAGGGAGGCCCTCGGGCCGGAGCAGATACCGAGGTTCATGATTCACGTTGAAATTTTTGAGAGCAACACAGGAGAAATCAAAGGGTTTCTCGTCCGCGGGCATGCGTGCTATGCTCCGGAAGGCCAGGATATTATCTGTGCGGGAGTTTCGGCACTGGTCCAGGCGGCAATTCAGGGTTTGAGGCGATTTCTTACCGAACCCCCGCAAGTAGAGGCAGGATCAGGAGAAACTGCCCGCCTGCTCAAAGCAGGAAAAAAACGGGAATCCCGGGAAAGGCAGGATCGAGCAGGAAAAGCGGGTAGAGCCGGAAAAAATCATTTTTTAAAGGTAATGCTTCCCGATCCTTTAAGAGAAAAGGACCGGGAAGCCGCAAAAATTATTCTGGAAACCCTTGCCATGGGACTCGAGGGAATTGTGCTGGGATACGGGAAATATGTTGAAATAAGGAGGTGTCGTAAATGCTGAAGTTCGATTTGCAATTATTTGCCCATAAAAAAGGTGTCGGCAGCTCCCGGAACGGTCGCGACAGCGAAGCGAAGCGGCTTGGAGTGAAGAAGTTTGCAGGCCAGTATGTGAACGCAGGCAATATTATTGTCCGCCAGCGAGGGACGAAGATTCATCCCGGTTGGAATGTAGGCCGGGGTAAAGACGATACTCTTTTTGCTTTAACCGAAGGGTACGTAAAGTTTGAAGCAAAAGGGAAGAACCGGAAGCAGGTCAGTGTTTACCCCGAAACCCTTGTAGTCTAAGAAGAAACTTTGCTTCCCCTGGTCTCAAGGGCCAGGGGTTGCTGTCATTTAGGCCGGATTTCAGGCTTGGACAGAGTCTTGCAGTTTGGGAAGTCGGGGTCGGAAAATGTTTTATGATTATGTGAAAATTCATGTGAAGGCAGGCGGCGGCGGCAACGGAGTGGTTGCATTCCGGCGCGAGAAATACGTGCCTGCAGGCGGCCCCAGCGGCGGAGACGGGGGCCGCGGCGGAGACGTGGTCCTTGTTGCGGACCCGAACCTGCGCACTTTAATTGATTTTCATTATCAAAAGCACTACCGGGCGGAGCGGGGCGAACACGGGAAGGGCAAGGATCAGCACGGTAAAAACGGGGCGGATCTTGTCTTGCGCGTTCCCGTGGGCACCGTTGTGCGGGACTCGGAGGGTACATTCACATTTGATCTGGCTGCTCCCGGCCAGGAGATTGTCGTGGCGCGCGGGGGGCGCGGGGGCCGGGGAAACGCCCGTTTTGCGACTCCGCACTCCCGCGCCCCGCGTTTTGCCGAGGGCGGGGACCCCGGCGAGGAGCGCTGGCTGGAATTAGAACTGAAACTCCTGGCCGATGTCGGCCTGGTAGGTTTTCCCAACGCGGGAAAATCCAGCCTGCTGCGCCGGGTATCCAGCGCCCGACCGAAGGTTGCCCCTTACCCCTTTACCACCTTAGAACCCTATCTGGGGCTTGTCAGGGTGGATGAAAAAAGCTTTGTTGTGGCGGATTTGCCGGGCCTGATCGCCGGTGCCCATGCCGGCGCCGGCTTGGGGGATCGTTTCCTGCGCCATGTCGAACGCACGCGGGCCTTAATTCACGTTGTGGATGCAGCAGGTACCGAGGGGCGCGATCCCAGGGAGGACGTGCGCGTGCTCAACCGGGAATTGGAGCTTTACAACCTGGAACTGATAAAACGCCCGATGGTGATCGCGGCAAATAAAATGGATTTGCCGGGGGCGGCGGAAAATTTTCCTTTACTTGAGCAGGAGTTTCCTGAATTTGCGGTTTACCCGATTTCTGCCCTCACAGGGGCGGGAGTGAATGAACTTTTAGGCGGTGTTTTAAATATCCTGGAAGAAACAGAGGAAACCGGAGCGGTTCCCTCTCCAACAAGCTGCCGCGTTGTGAAAAAAGCGGAAACCGGGCCTGATTTCAAAGTGGAAAAAGAAAACGGGGTTTTTACTGTTTCAGGAAAGAGGGTGGAGCGCCTCCTGGCGCGGTTTGACCTGGAAAACCCCGGTGCCCTGAGGTATTTCCAGCATGCCTTGCGCAGGATGGGACTCGAAGACGTATTACGCGCAAAAGGAATTAGGCGGGGGGATGTCGTAAAGATTAAGGGAATAGATTTTGAATGGCAGGATT
>DAOURU010000084.1 GCA_030627585.1 Bacillota bacterium | reverse complement strand
GCCCAAACCCCAAGAGCTTGCTCAGCACGGTGACCACCATCACCACTGCCGCAGCCCGGGGCTACAGTCTGCCTCCCACGACCTGTTTTCCGCATCAAACATCTTCTCCTGTCCCTTAACTTTGCCCTTCCTCCACTGGGTCCGGCAACACCCTGAAGATGTTCTAACATTCAATGCCAAGATGAATAAGAATTGCTTGTTCTACTTGTTTAAGTTTTTCTTTCGGAATCCTACTTATAAATTTAACTAATCTTCTTTTATCTACGGTTCTAATTTGATTAGATTTTATTTTTGAATCTTTAGGAAGACCTGATTCCTCTTTTGAAATAAAAGTTTCAAAAGGATATATCTTTTCTGTTTTTGATGTAATCGGAAGAACTGTTATTGTTTCAGCATACTGGTTATTTAGATTATTGGAGATCACCAATGCTGGTCGTGTCTTGCCTATTTCATGACCTATCGTCGGCTCTAATGAGACCAGCCAGATCTCGCCCCTTCTAGGTAAATCCATCTTATGACCATCCCTCTAAAGTAATCTTTCCCCACTCTTCGTTGAGTTTTCTCTCTTCTTCCTTTGTTGCTTTATATCCCTCGATAAGCAGCTCAACCAATCTTTTCTTTTTCTCTCTTTCTAATTTCTCTCTTAATGCCTCAGCAATCAATCTGCTCTTGTTAGGTATAGATTCTATTTCCTGATACAGTTCTTCAGGGAGTGTAATATTCAGCCTTTTCATGCTTATCACCTCCTGCACTAAAGATACACTAAGATTTATGTATTGTCAATACACTACCCTAATCGAAGATGGCAAAAAGGGATACTCCTGTCGCGGTCTGCACCCCGCCCAGCACAGCAAAGACCGCGTTTGCACAGTGGAGGCTACCAGATAGGCATCGGCGGCCGCGCTGGCCCAAAAAACGAACCCGGCGATCACCAAAACTAGCGGGCTTTGGCGAGGTAGAAACATTTTTTATCCACCGCAGGCGACCCCCCGCTTCAGGGCTTCGACAACATACTCCACCTCGTCGAGACGCAGGTTATTGTGAAAAGGAAGGGCAATCGTCCTCCTGGCAACATTTTCGGTTACCGGCAGTTCCCCTCCCCGGAAACCAAACCGTTCCCTGACATAAGGCTGGAGGTGGATCGGGGAAAAATAGGCGCGGCAGGGAACCTCCTGCTCTTCCAAAGCGCGCATCACACCATCCCGGTCAACACCTTCAGCCAGAGTAACAACGTACACGAACCAGCTCATCCGCACGTAAGGCTTCACCACCGGGGGCCGCACCCAGTCCAGGCCTTCCAGCCGCTCTGTATACCACCGGGCCACCTGATCCCTCTTCGCCAGAAATTTTTCGATCCGCTTCAACTGAGAAACCCCCAGTGCGACAACGGCATACTCCCCTAAACGAGCACTCTGTAACGTAGCCAGCGGCCATGAAAAAGGCAGTGTAGAGAACAAAGTAGGCTACCACCGAAGAAACCTTTTTGTGCCTTTGCCCCGGGTGGATAACCTGCAAGAATTCAACCGGCAGCTTTTAATCAAATGCGATGAGGACATGGACCGTTCCCATTACCTAAAACAGAGTAATATCCAAGAACTATTTACAGAGGACCTGAAAAACCTGCTGCCCTTACCAGCTGAGCCCTTCGACTGCTCCGAACTGGTTACCGTACAGACCAACAGCACAGCCAAGTTTGCCTTACATAAAGGCAAGCACACTTACTCTACAGCGCCCATGTATGCCAACACATCCCTTTTTGCCAGGCTCACTGCTTATGAGGTTATTGTACTGGATAATAACTACCGTGAGGTAATCCGGCATGACCGCCTCTACGGGGACAAGCTCTTGCAGCAAATGAACTGGATACCTTACCTGACCCAGCTGTCCAGGCGGCCGGCCGCCCTTAAATATTCCGGCATCTATGAGCTGTTCCCGGAAGAAGTGAAAACGTTCCTGGAAAGCTTGAGTATTCCCGGCAAAAAAGAGATATTGAGTGTCTTAGCCAGGTTAAGCCAAGAAGCCGATTTTACCAGTGCTACAGCAGCTCTTAAAACGGCCGTAGCGCACGGTGCAGCGGATGCAGACAGTATTATTGCTACCTTCTCCCGTTTAAACAGCCAATTACTGGAGCTAGAGCCTATCACCCTGGCCCCTGAGATACCAAAGATGCCCTCTTTTACTCCTTGTACCAGTGATTATGACCAGATTTTCCTGAAAGGGGGCAGGGCCGTTGAAACAGCAGATTGCTGAAGTGTGCAAAAAGCTCAGGTTAAGCAAAAACATCTCAGAAAACTGTGACCAGATCCAGGCAGAAAGCCATGAAGAGTACCTTTTCAAGATCCTCCAACAGGAGGTTATTTACCGGGAAACGGTGAGAAAAGGCCGCCTTTTAAAACAGGCCGGGTTTAATACCATAAAGACCTTTGACGGGTATATTTTTGATGAGATACGTTTACCTCCAGGGCTTGAAATTGACGATTTAAAACAAGCTACCTTTGTCGAGCAGAAAAAAAATCTTATCCTGTATGGCAACGTAGGTACGGGAAAATCTCATTTGGCTGTAGCCACAGGAGTGGCTGCCTGCAACAAAGGAAAGGCTGTAAGGTTTTTCCGTACCGCTGCCCTGGTTAACCAACTAAGCGAAGCCCAGAAGAAAGGAGAGCTGAACCGTTTTCTAAAAAAACTGTATACAGCAGATATGATCATATGTGACGAATGGGGCTATGTGCCCCTGGACAAAGATGGTTCTAAGCTTTTGTTCCAGATTATCTCTGACTGTTATGAGCGGAAAAGCGTGGTGATTAC
This sequence comes from Bacillota bacterium, assembly GCA_030627585.1. GTDB lineage: Bacteria > Bacillota > DSM-12270 > Thermacetogeniales > Thermacetogeniaceae > Ch130. Next base: position 2,883 of record DAOURU010000084.1, on the reverse strand, counting down.
TACAAATCTGGAGTTCAGCAGATGGGTGAATATTTTCTATGACGAGCAGATGACCGCCGCTATGATCGACCGGTTGGTGCACCACAGCTATCTTTTGCTTTTCGAAGGTAAAAGCTACAGAATCAAGAATTCATTGATGAAAAGTTAACATAATAATTCCCTGCCGGGGGCGCTGGAAAAAAGTTTGCAGAAACAGGGAAAAAGTACTTGCAAAAAACACTCTTCTTTCCTGTTATCTCCTTCACCTACCCTTGGCTACCATTTTCCGCAGCCGCCTTAGACTCAAGTACTACAAACCGGGTTGAGGAAGCGGAGGCTGCTTGGGTCAGTCTAGTACTCAGGCTACTCCCGCACCAAGGATGCCGACCTCGCCACCAGCCATCTAACCAATAGTTATTTAACAGGCACCTTTTCCCTTTCGACCGGGTACTGCTGCTGCGTTATTACCGTGTTCCGGTCGTCTCTGCCATGAGAGAATCACCGGCCACAGCGCGGGGTTGCAGAACAAACGGTTCCCCGACGAGGGGTCCCTGGCTACCGGCAAGAGGGGCATCAAGTCGGAAAAAGCAGTTAGGGATAGTTGGGGTTATCAAAACTTACTGCCTGGGGACGAAAATTTTTCGTTTATTAGGAAATTCCATAAAAAATGGTAGGTATAGCCTACATTCACCTGAATACATTCAATTTACTGAGTCTTTTCGTTTGACTGTTCAACCGCGATAAGCAACCTTTAATTGCTTTTTAGACGTAGCAAGATATATTATTTTTTTCCCCTTATTCATCTTCTCTGCTGAAACCTTCCCTTCAGGTGTGATCCTGAGGCAAAAACAGGGCAGCGCCGAAAACGAAGAGCAGGCCGAGGCGCATTCCCAAAACCAGAAACTCGGCCAGCCCACCAGCGCCCTCCAACTTCCTCGAGACGAACCCTTCCGATAAATCCAGCAGAAGAAAGCAAGGTAAGCTCTCGTTCACCAAAAAACCAAAATGATCAAACTCCGGAACTCATTTTCCGTATACGGACTCGGCCAGGCGTGATGACCGTATATGAATTGCACATTTCTAAAAGGTATTTCTGCAATGCTGTAGCCACCAGATACCCCTTTTTTTCTTGAGGCAAGCCCGCAAGGCGGACCAAGATTACCCCTCTATTCACCCGGCGCTGGCGGAAAACAATCTCGCCGAAGTCCTTATCGGCTGTGATCAAAAGTGCATCCTGTGCATTTGCAAGTTCGAACACCTCGGCATCAGTCATACCTGGGTCCATCTCCGCCACTGAGATGACCCGGTAGCCGCAGTTTCTCAGTTGGTCGACGATCTGCCGGTCAATGCTCTCGTCCGCCACAAGGATCATTTTGCTTCTTCCTTTATTGCATACACTACTTCGGCCTTCACAGCTTCAGCCGCAAAAGCAAAGGCTGCCCGGATCGCTTCCTCCGTTAAACGGGGGTGGGCGCGAAGAATCTGCTCCACTGTTTCCCCGGCAGCCAGCTTTTCTAGAATCAAGGAAACCGGAATTCGAGTTCCTCTAATCACCGGCTTGCCCATCATGATGTCGGGATCTGATTGAATCCACCTTTGTTCCATTGAAGAACACCCCCTTCTGGTGTTTGAAAGTTTGCTATAACTTATCAACGTCAATCACTTTCAGATACAAGGTCAGCATATCACCCAGGCAAGAACATGCTAACGCTCTTCCATAATTTAGATTGTTATTGATGCCCACAACCTGTTCGAGATAGTGAAAAAAGACTACTGTATACCCAAATCGTTGCTTCGAGCACTTCGTCGTCCCATTTTACCCATTCCCGGTAAAATTCTAGAGAGTCATCAAAGGTATACAGCCGTTGTAAGAATTCAATTCCGTCCTCCTCAATACCGAGACTGATCGCCCTGACAATCATATTATCAGTGATCAGGCGCACCTTATGGCGATAAACCTGAGTAGTCATATAATACTTGGCAAGAACAAACTGCTCAAGGGTATGAACGCCATCCAGGTCAACGGCCAGCGACCTGGTCGTTCTATCCTCAAGTACCTGGAGAACGCCCAAAAGCCTCTCAATATCGAAAATGCCATATTTTACACCGCAGTAGTAACTATCCCGCAAGAGATAGTCCTGCTTATCCGCATCCACGGGCCCGGATAAAATGTCTTTTCTAAAACTATCTCAGAAACATGGGAAAAGGGTCCATGACCTAAGTCGTGCAACAGCGCCGCCATTTCCAGAAGAAGTTTATCTCCAGGATTCTCATTAGGGATTAACTTTTCGACAAGTCTTTTCACCAGGTACATTACTCCTAAGGAGTGCTCAAACCGCGTGTGCAAAGCACCGGGATAAACAAGTGAGGCCAGGGCAAGCTGCTTAATCCGGCGCAAGCGCTGGAAAACAGGTGTATCGATAACTTTTTCCTGCTGACGCGTACGGTAAATAAAACCGTGAACCGGGTCCCGCAACTCCCGCATGAGCGGCCATCCTTTCCCCTCTCCTCGTAGCTGTGGCTTTCTTCTGCATTAGAAACATATATTCGATACAAACAAAAAATTTCCTGCAAGCAAAAGAAAAAAATAAAGTACTACCGGCCTATATGAGCTTTCAGGCGGTGGAGGAGGCTAAGAGCGTAAGCCATCTCCCGCACGCGCAGAGCCCGGCACAGCAAAGCGTAAACGACAGCGCCGAAAACGAGGAGCAGGCCAAGGCGCGTCCCCAAAACCAGAAACTCGGCCAGCCCACCGCTGCCCAAACATCTCGAGACGACCCCCTCAAAGGAAACCCAGCAACCGAAAGAAGGCAGGCTCCCGTTCGCAAAAGAAACGACCAAACCGCTCACCAGGGCAGCCAGGGTCACTTTACCAACCTCCCGCAAAAGCCCCCATCCCCCGAT
>DAOURU010000187.1 GCA_030627585.1 Bacillota bacterium | reverse complement strand
TCCACCTCTTCATGAGATCAAAGAAATTTTAAATAAAAGTATGCGACAGGAGCACTGAAGAGAAGACCGTCAAAACGGTCCAAAATTCCTCCGTGGCCGGGAATCAATTCACCAGAATTTTTTACCCCTCCCAATCTTTTAAATGCTGATTCCACAAGGTCTCCAACCTGAACAAAAATACCGATTAACAGGCCGAGGAAAAGGGCATCCAGATAAGAAAATAAAGGATAGATGATTTGAAAAATAAGCGCGGCTGCAATACTTAAAACCAAACCCCCAAGGGACCCCTCCCAAGTTTTTTGGGGGCTTAAATGAGGCCATAAACGGTGGTGTCCCCACAGCCGCCCGGAAAAATAGGCGCCCGTATCGCAGGCCCAGGTTGCGATAAAAACAAAAAGGAGGTATTGAAATCCAAAGGGCATTTTTCTGATTAGGATGAGGTAACTCAGCAAGATACTCACATAGCTGCTTCCAAAAAAAGATGAGGCCGCGTCACCTATAGAATATTTCGGGAAAGTAATGATTAAGGCGATCAAATGAATTAATAAAAAAAACGTAAAACCAGCCAGAAAAAGTTCACTTTCCTGGTCCTGCCGACTTAGAAAGGCAAGAAGAGGGAAAAGTATGCCGCTTCCGTAAACAAGAAGAGGATGAGTCTGGTAATTCATTCTTTTTATAATGAAACGGAGTTCATTCAAGCTCGTTGCGGAGAGAAAAACGATACCGGCCAGGAAAAGAAATTGTCCCTCGTAAGCAAGGTAGATTAAAATGGGGATGCCCAAGACTGCACTTAGAACGCGTTTTAAAAGCAAGACATAGTCCTCCTCAAAGTCCTCCAAAACGGCGCTTACGGTGTTGAAAGCTTATTAACGCTTGAAGAAAGTGGGCCGGCCGAAAATCCGGCCAAAAAACCGGGGTACTCCAGAATTCCGTATAAGCCATTTGCCAGAGCAAGAAGTTGCTGATTCGTAGTTCTCCTGCCGGTCTAATTAAAAGATCCGGATCTGGTAGATCTGCTGTATAAAGGTATTTTTTAAAAATAAATTCATTTATCTCGGCAGGATCCAGCTCGCCGTTTTTAACGCGCAAGGCAAGATTGCGGGCAGCGTCTACAATTTCCAGGCGGCCTCCGTAATTTAAGGCGATATTTAAAATGAGTTCATTATTTTGGGATGTCACTTCTTGGGCCCTGGCTAGTTCCTTTTGTGCCCGAGGAGGAAGTTCGAAAATGTGACCGATTGCTCTTATTTGAATATGTTTTCTGTGTAGATCGTTTAGCTCTTTTTGAATATATTCACACAATAAGTCCATTAAGATTTTGATCTCTTCCTGCGGCCGTTTCCAGTTCTCCGTAGAGAATGCAAACACTGTTAATATTTTAATCCTTAATTCCAGACATAGTTTTACGATATTACGGAGAGTTTCTACGCCTGTCCGGTGACCCAACGCCCGGGGAAGGCCTCTGGCTTGGGCCCAACGTCCATTGCCGTCCATAATTATCGCTACATGAACGGGAAGACGCGCCGGATCAAGCCTTTTAAGCAGCCTTTCTTCCTCTCTGGATTTATTTTGTCTCTTTGTTTTTTTTAGAAGACTTTTTATCAAAATTAACTCTCCTAATTTATCATTAAACTTATGTAATTCACTTTAACAAAAACCCCCTCTATGAGGGGGAAGATGGAACCTATTTACTCTTCGATGATTGCATCGTTGGGACATGCATCTACACAGGTTCCACAATCTTCACACTTTTCCGGGTTTATTCTATAGGTGCCGTCTACTTCTTCAATCGCTTCGTTCGGACATTCCTCCAGACATGTTCCGCAGGCTTCACACTTATCAGTTATTTTGAAACCCATTTTTCGTTCACCTCCTTTTCTAGACAGGGATCGGAATACAACTCATAACCTATAATTAATTCAATATTTTTATTCCCAATTATACGCTGGCTCAAAATCCGAATCTTTTTGTTCTTTTTGTCATCTTGTTGGTTCGAAGGCAATCCCGTGAAACGAATTTGAATTTGGTAATCCGCGTTTCCCAAAATACTGGTCGCCTCTTCATAGGAAAAACCAACAACATCGGGAACCTCAACATCTATAGCCATTGCAGTACCTCATATTCATTAAATTTATTAAAAATCTAAAGTTCCATGATTTCTTTTTCTTTTGCCTCGGCAATCTGGTCGATTTTCTTAATATACTTGTCGGTGGTTTTTTGAATTGCATCCAGATTGCGTTTGGCTTCGTCTTCAGAAATTTCTTTCTTTTTCTCCGCGCTTTTAACCCGGTCGTTAGCTTCTCGCCTCAAATTTCGGATTGCAACACGCACCTCCTCGGCTTTCTTGTGGATTACTTTAGCCAATTCTTTTCTTTTTTCCTGTGTGAGAGGAGGGATAACGATCCGGATTAAATGACCATCACTAGCTGGGGTGACACCAAGATCTGACTTGAGAATTGCCTTTTCAATCTGTGGTAAAAGATTTCGGTCCCAGGGTTGAATTACAAGCAAGCGCGGTTCAGGAACAGAAATTGCTGCGAGTTGGTTAAGAGGGGTTGGTGTCCCATAATAATCTACGAAAATCTTATCAAGCAAGGCAGGGGTAGCCCGTCCGGCACGCAAAATTTTATACTCTTTAGCCAGCAAATCTACCGTCTTTTTCATTTTTTCTTCTGCCTGTTCAAGAACTCCCTTGTCCATTACTTTCCCTCCCAACAATAGTACCGATTTTATCACCCATGACTATTTTTAAAATATTCCCTCTTTTGTCAACACTAAAAACAATAATCGGAATTTTATTTTCCATACAGAGCGAAATAGCAGTGGAATCCATTACAGCCAATCCTTTATTAAGAACATCTAAGTATTCTAGCTCGGTAAATTTCTGAGCCCCAGAATTAAGCCGGGGATCTGAGTCATAAACTCCGTCTACTTTTTTTGCCATGAGGATAACTTCTGCCTCAATTTCTGCCGCCCGAAGTGCTGCCGTAGTATCGGTAGAGAAAAAGGGGTTGCCAGTTCCACCTGCAAAAATTACAACACGTCCTTTTTCTAAATGGCGTATTGCCCGGCGCCGGATATAAGGTTCTGCTACTTCTCGCATTTCAATCGCGGTTTGGACGCGGGTATCAACTCCATGCTTTTCCAGGGCGTCCTGCAGCGCCAATGAATTAATTACTGTCGCAAGCATTCCCATATAGTCTGCTGTAGCCCGGTCCATTCCCTTGGCGCTTCCTACCACTCCCCGCCAAATATTTCCTCCGCCCACAACAATCGCGATCTCGATGCCTTTGTTTTTAACCTCTTTAACTTCGGCAGCAATAGCATTAACTAAATCAGGATCAATACCAAACCCCTGATCGCCGGCCAGAGCCTCACCACTTAATTTGAGGATAATTCTACGATATTTAGGAGTTTCCACGGGGAAAACCTCCAGCCTCCCAGATCTTCTACGTGATTATTTGGAAATCCTCTTAGAGAGTAATCGAATGTTTAAGATTCTTCACCGAGACGGAACCTGCAGAAACGGCGAACTGTAATATTTTCTCCTAACCGGGCAATA
>DAOURU010000121.1 GCA_030627585.1 Bacillota bacterium | reverse complement strand
GTGATTAATCCATTTATGATTCGAAAACGGTAACCCGGGTAGATAAACAAGCGTGTCCACCCTTCACCCGCTCTCACGCAACCAGCGGCTGCAGCAGCGCTCTCTAAAACCCTCGCCACTGTTGTTCCCACGGCAATAACGCGGTTTCTTCTCCGGAGCGCCTCATTGATTAAATTCGCCGCAGCTTCTTCCAATCTCCAATATTCCGCGTGCATCAGGTGTTTTTCAACTTCCTCGACCCGCACAGGCCGAAAAGTGCCCAAGCCAACGTGGAGCACTGTAAAGGCAAGCTGCACTCTTTTTTGCTCCACTTTCCGAAGCAATTCGGGAGTAAAATGAAGCCCCGCCGTAGGTGCGGCGACCGAACCCAGAACCCGGGCGTAAACGGTTTGGTACCGTACCTGATCGGTTTTTTCAGGTTTTCTTTTAATATAAGGTGGGAGAGGAACTTCCCCAATTTGAAATATTTTTTCCCAGAAGTTGGCAGTATCAATAAATTTGAGAATCCTCCCCCCCGCCTCTGTCCGGTCCCCGATTTCCGCCTTGAGTTCGCCGTCTCCAAAAAGCAGTTTTGAGCCGGGGCAGGCGCGGCGCCCGGGGCGCACAAGCGCTTCCCAAATGCCAGGCTCTTTTTCTTCCAAAAGCACAACTTCCAACCTTCCCCCCGTATCGGCCCTTTTTCCGGATAAACGGGCAGGAAATACTTTTGTCTCATTAAGCACGAGTACATCGCCGGGTTCAAGGTACTCCGGGACAGCAGAAAAAGTAGAGTGTGCAATCTCGCCGGTATGCCGGCGCAAAACAAGAAGACGGGCGCCTTCCCGTTCCGGCGCGGGATACTGGGCTATTAAATCGGGAGGGAGATGATATTCAAAATCACTTACCTTCACGGGATTTTATCCTTTCGAAGATCTTTTAGCCTCAAAGATCTTTCAGGATCCATAAGAGCCGACAATTTGGAGGTTGCCGTCGTGTTTCCCTTGATTATAATAATTTTCCAGGATCTCGCGGTGATTATACCCCTGGACCGCAAGCCCCCGTGCTCCCCACTGGCTCAAACCAACACCATGCCCGTAACCCCGCCCCACAAAGATTAATTTCTCAAAGGAGCCGCGCCGGGAGGCAAGTTTTCCTCCCCTGCCGATTACGTATGATTCACCTCGATCTAATTGCAGGGAAACCATGCGGTTTTCATTTCCAAGCGCATAGACACCGGTTTCTGGTAGGGCTTGCGTCTCGCCCCTTGCGTCCAAGACCTGGAGCTGTCCCTTAAAACGTAAATCGAACAAGGTGCTTTTCAGGCCGAAAGGAGCACGGATGCCATCCCTGTAGAAACTCTTCTTCCCCTCGCTCCCGATTATTGTAACTTCGGTAACTCTTCCGGATACTGTGCGCGTCCCCGGGATAAACTCCCTGCGCAATTTTCCTGTAACAGGATCGCGCGCAACGCTGGTACGGCAGCGGGAAATCCGGATCTCCTTGATTCTGCCGATGCCTAGTTTTGCTTCTAATTCCTTCCGGCCCACTGTTTTCGTCCAGCGGTATGTACTTGCCGCCCAACTTCCATAGGTTTCCGCATAAGAATCCGCAGGGCTGGGAACACCTCTTAAATAAGGGAGAGGCTCCAGCCAAACATTTTCGACATCTTCGGTATGCCCTCCGGCATTAGCATGAAAAAAAGCTCTTACCAAAGTGCCCCGGTATTCAAGAACCTTCCCCCGTGTCCTTTCAACCGCTTCCACGACCGGGTTTCCCCCGTCCGTGGCATATGCAACTTCCCCGGTATAGCCGCCATAAACTTGAGTGCCTGTATCCTTCCCCACATCGTACCAGGGGTTAAGACCCTTCATAGAGAGGGCATAGGAGCGGGAAACCACAGCTTGAGCGCAGTAAGCCTCCGGCGCGGCCCCTCCTCCCATTTCTTTTCCCACTACACCGTAAAGATATTTCTCAAGATCGAGAAGATTCACCACTAATAGCCTTCCTTGAAGGTTTTGAATTACAAGGCCCCCCCGGTACTGCACCCCCTTGTACATAAATAAATTAAGCTGGTCCCGGTCTTCTACCTGTAAAAGAAGAGGGCCTTGAAAGGGTTCGGATCCAGAAAAACTGCGCCCCTGAACTAAAAGCGCCGTGCCAGAGGCGGTTACGGACCAAGTTTCACCCGGTGCCGGAATTCCCAGCGAAATCCCGGTTGCCCCGTCAACTAAAGAATAACTCCCTTGCATGACTTTAAATACCGCAACCGGAACCCCCTCATCAAGAGCAATCCGGATCAAGGGAGTTTGCGCAGCCCCTGCCCGTGCGGAGGCTGGAAGAAGACAAATTCCGGCTGCCATCAGTAAGACCGTCAGTAAGATAAAAGGGGTTGGGTTTCTTCTCATCATCTCCATCCATTCCTTTTCGCTTGTTTATCGGTGAATTTTATCATAAACTTCTGCAATTAATTTTGAAATCCTGCTCAAATTTTCACCCTCTTTCCCCCCCAAAAAAAGCCATTTTCTTCGTATCTAAAATTAAGGAATTTTAGATGGAAAAATTAAAAAAGCCCCCTGACCTGACCAAACGCAATCTTGAACAGAAAGAGCTAGGCATGACTTTTCCAAATGGTTTATACTTGTAACAGAAACCCTGGGTGAGGTGCGGCCATGGGGCTGATCAACGAACAAATTCTTCAGGCAAAAAACGGGAATCTCCAGGTTCGCAACCGATTGCTCGAAACACACCAGCCCTTTATTCGCAAGATAGCATGTTCGATCTGCAAGAGGCCTCTAAACTGGGGAGAAGATGATGAGCTTTCAATCGCTCTGCTGGCTTTCAACGAAGCCATCGATAACTTTGATTTTAAATACCGCGTCCCTTTCCTTGCATATGCGAGGCTTGTCATTAAAAGCCGGCTGATTGATTTTTTCCGGCGTGAAGCCCGGGAACGCGCTTCATCTTTGGCAGCTTTTGATTCTGAAGCCGGCCTGTTACCCGGGGAAGAAGAGCAGGCGTGGGTAAAATTTATGGAAGAAACGGCGGCACGGGAACGCGAAGAAGAGTTGCTGCAGTACGAAGAGGAATTGAAGAGATACGGGCTCGAGTTGAACGATCTTGTCCGGACTTCGCCAAAGCACCGCGACACCCGGGGGCTTCTCTTGAAAATTGCCAGAACCCTTGCCGGGGACAACGAGCTTTTTCAATACCTTCAAGCCTATAAGCGGCTTCCCGCCCAGGCGCTTAGCAAGCTAGAAAAAATCAGCCGGAAAACGCTGGAGAAGCACCGCGCTTACATTATTGGATTGGCCTTAATCTTTCATAAACCGGATGAATATATTTACCTTTCTTCTTATCTTAAACTTCCTCAAGCGCCAACATCCGGAGGGAGGAATTAAAGTGGCAACAATCAAAGGGATGCTCATCAAAAAGGGGTCGCGTTCCAGCATCATCCTGACGCCGGATGGAGAATTTAAGCGCCTTCCTGATCCCTTCCCGAACAACCGGCCGGGATCTGAGGTTACCTTTAAACCCGGGCCGGCCAGGTATCTCCGGATAGGAACCCTTGCTGCCGCTCTTTTGATTCTTTTGCTGGGCTGGCAGCTTTTCAGGGCCTTTCTTCCCCAGGCCGCCGCATACGTTTCGCTCGATTTCGGGCCCAGCCTGGAACTGGCACTCAATAAAAAGGGAGAAATCATTAAGGTTTCCCCTTTAAATCGCGAGGGCGAAGAGTTGGTTGCCGCATTAACGCTCCCCGGCAACGAACTCAAACAAGGCCTGACCCTCATCCTCCAAAAAGGGCTGCGAGCTGAATCTTCCCAGCCCCTTCTCTGCACTTTTACGCCAGGCGGCGTTAAAAAGATCCCCCCCAACTTCCAGGCTCAAGTGATGCAAACCTTAAATGAAGTGCTGGGCATCCAACCTCATCCCGCATCTCATAGAGTCCAAACGGTTCCTCCTCAAATACGGCTGGAAGCCAAGAAAAAGGGGGTTTCGCCAGGCAGGTACCTCCTTCGCCTGGAAGCTCAAAAACAGGGAAAGGACATTCCTCTCCAGGTGCTAAAAAATGAGAAGTGGTCAAATCTGGCCCGCAAGTATCGCAATACTCTTAACCAACTCCTGCTGGCTGTTCCACCCAGCCAGCCGGCCAACCCACCAAACTCCCAAAGCGCGCAATCTCCTCGAAACCATGGGGAGAAGCATTCTTCTTCTTCCCCGCCAGGGCAGAAAAAAGACGGGTTTCCAAAAGGCAAAACTCCGTTTTGGGAGGATTTAAAAGACGGTTCGGGCCTGGGAGACTTGTTGGAATGGACTTTAACGGCGCCAGAAGAACAGATTGAAGAACAAAGTCAAGAGGAGGCTCAAGAGCAAACAGGTAACGAGAGGAAAATAAAAGGTAAAATTCCCCCGCTGCACAAAGAGATCCCCCGGCAGCCGGCCCAGGGACGTGAACTTGCTCAATAAGAGGAAAAGACTCCCGCCCAAAAAAAGGAGGGCGCCCAAAAGCATCAGCATTTTCGCGATCGCCGCAAAGTTATCCATTTTTCTTCTTCACCTCGGAATACCGCTCTTTTTCGCTGAAAAGACACCCGCAGTATTTCTGGCTGTAGAGGCCCATCTCCCGAGCCCTGCGCCGGCCCTCCCGATAGCCGGGGCGCCAGTCGAAATATAAAAAGGGAACCTCAACCTGGCGCGCAATTTCTTCTCCAATTTCACGCAAGAGTTCGTGTTTTTGCCAGGGGCTCACCAAAAGGCTTGTGGTAAAACCCTCGAAACCCCCTTCTTT
>DAOURU010000318.1 GCA_030627585.1 Bacillota bacterium | reverse complement strand
CGCCTCATCCATTTCGTCCCCCGCTACCCTGATCGATTTGCTGGTTACAATTCCCCCCAGGGAAATCACCGCAACCTCGGTGGTTCCTCCCCCTATGTCTACAACCATGTTTCCGGTAGGGTCATAAACGGGGAGACCCGCTCCGATTGCCGCCGCCATAGGTTCTTCAATCAGAAAAACCTCTTTCGCCCCGGCCTGCAGGGCGGCTTCTCGCACGGCCCGCTCTTCGACAGCCGTCACACCGGTCGGAACTGAGATTACAACTCGGGGGCGCATGAATAAATGGCGTTTCTGCAAGGCGCGGTTGATGAAATAACGGAGCATGCTCTGCGTAATATCGAAGTCCGCGATCACGCCGTCTTTCATGGGCCGGATAGCAATGATATTCCCCGGGGTACGCCCGATCATTTGCTTGGCTTCTTCCCCAACAGCCAAAATTTCGCCTGAATCCCGTTGAATGGCCATAACAGAAGGTTCTATCAGGACAATTCCTTTACCCTTGACGTGAACAAGGGTGTTTGCCGTTCCCAAGTCGATTCCGAGATCTCTCGTAAAAAACACAGTTCTTTTACTCCTTCCTCGCGAAATAAAAGGGTTAAATAAAAGCTTTTTCTTTGAGACTGATGAATGCATGATCCCCAATAATAATATGGTCGAGGACTTCGATCCCTATTATTTTTCCTGCTTCATCCAGGCGGCGTGTAATCTCAAGATCCTCGGCACTGGGCGTCGGGTCGCCGCTGGGGTGGTTGTGAACCAGAATAAGCGCCGCCGCGCTCCGTTGAACCGCCCCTTTAAAAACCTCCCGGGGATGAACAAGGGAGGAATTTAAGCTGCCGATCGAAATCGTTTCCATGGCAAGAACCTGATTTTTTGTATTCAGCAGTATTGCCCGGAAATGCTCCCGATCAAGGTAGCACATTTCCTCCATCACGAGCATGGATACATCCTGAGGGCTCCGCACTGCAGGCCTCATATGGGGACCCAAACAGGCGAGCCGCTTCCCCAGCTCCACCGCGGCTTTAATCTGAGCGGCCTTGGCAAGACCGATCCCTTTTAAATTGCATAACTCTTCCAGAGACGCCTCCGCCAGAAAACGAAGCCCGCGCGGGCCCGCTAAGAGGCGTTGGGCAAGTTCCAAAGCAGACTCCTCCCGGGAGCCTGTCCTCAGAATAATGGCAAGAAGTTCGGCAGACGAGAGAGCGCATGGGCCCGCAGCCAGCATGCGCTCGCGGGGTCTGAGCTCTTCAGGTAAATTTTTTATTGCAAGGTGGTATTCGGGAGGTGACAAAGCAGATCAACTCCAAAACTCCTGAGCATCTCTCCCAGCTTCGCGAGGGGGAGGCCGACTACATTAAAATAACACCCTTCAATCTTTTCAATAAGCAAAGCTCCATACCCCTGAATACCGTAAGCTCCGGCCTTATCAAAAGACTCTCCGGTCGCAAGATAACCATGAATTTCTTTTTCGGTTAAATTCCGAAAGGAAACCCTGGTTGTAACCACTTCCTCCCGCGACCGCCCTGTGCTTTCTTGTCTCAGCGCCACCCCGGTGCTTACCTCGTGGGTGCGTCCGGCCAGCAGTTGCAGCATCTGAAAAGCCTCCTGGTAATCGCGGGGTTTTCCCAGGATTTCCCCTTCACAGCAAATAACAGTATCTGCGCCCAATACAATTGCCTGCGGGTATTTTCGTGCAACTGCCTGCGCCTTCCTGCTG
>DAOURU010000048.1 GCA_030627585.1 Bacillota bacterium | reverse complement strand
CACTTGGCACCCCTCTGCTAACCAAATTGCTCCAGGATCTGGGCGTCCTACCAACCCGCAACTTCCAGGCATCTACCTTTGAGGGTGCCAATGCTTTAAATGCTGACCGTTTATACAAAGAATATGTTGTCGGCCGGAAGGCATGCTTTAATTGTCCTGTCGGCTGCAGCCGCGTTTACTGCATTAAGGAAGGGATTTACGGCGGAACAATAGGAGAGGGCCCCGAGTTCGAAAGCATGTCAGCCTTCGGCTCCAAATGCGGAAACAGCAACCTCGCCTCCCTGCTCCGCGCGAATACCCTTGCCAACCAGTTGGGTCTTGACACCATTTCTACCGGTTCTGTAATCAGTTGGGCGCTTGAGTGTGCCGAAAAAGGGATTCTCAAAGGCCTGGAAACCACCTGGGGCGACCATCAAGGAATTGTGGCAATAATCGAGAAGATTGCGTATCGGGAAGGCATCGGAGATTTCCTGGCGGAGGGGGCACTGCGGGCCGCGCAAACCCTGGGGCCAGAAGCCGTAAAATTAGTGGTGCATACTAAAGGTTTGGAATACCCGGCCACAGACGTGCGCAACATAAAAGGCATGGCCCTGGGTTTCGCGGTATCCAGCCGGGGAGGAGATCACCTGAGGTCATTGCCCTTGTACGAAGTAGCTCCCGATCTTTACCGGGATGCAGTCCGTGAGGAAATCGGAATCGAAGTCACTCCGGAATACTGGCGCGAATACGCAACTAAACCTCTGTTAATTATCTGGCATGAAAATTGGCATGCAGTGGTTGACTCCTTAGGACTCTGCAAGCTGGAAGGAATCGCCCTGAAACCACTGCGCCCCGCCCACTTCACCCGGCTCTTGCGCACAGCAACGGGATGGAACATCTCAAAAGGAGAGCTTGAAAAAATTGGTGAACGAATTGTTAATACAGAGCGCCTCTTTAACTGCCGGGAGGGTATCCGGCGCAACGATGACTACCCCCCGGAGCGGATTTTGACAGAACCCATCGCAACCGGGCCGGCAGCAGGAGAAAGATTGAGCAGAGAAAATTTTGAACAGATGCTTGACGAGTACTACCGACTGCGCGGTTGGGACAGGGAAAGCGGGTGCGGACAGGAACCGGCCCCGGGGAGTGCTTAGTTATAACCTAAATTGGGAGTTTTTGTTTCAGAGTGAGCACCGGCGCAAAAAGGTCGCCAAACTGTTCAAAGCGTTGGAGAACCTGCCCGGCATCAAAGACAAGCAATTCCGGGTCTTTTTTTGCAAGGGCGGACTCTACCTCCGCCCAGTTTAGTGGTGTGGACACGGTGGGACGCTCATGGGCGCGCAGGGAATAGACGCAGACGGTGGTCTTGTGGCCGTCATTCTGGCTCCAGTCGATGAAGACCCTGCCGGCCCGCAATTTTTTATTCATTTTTGAAACAACCAGGTTGGGATGCTGCTGTTCAAGGAGTTCGGCACACGCCTTCGCGAAGCTTTTCGTTTGTGCATAGGTAGCCGGGACATTGAGCGGAACATAAACCTGCAGGCCTTTGAGACCGGAGGTCTTCGGGAAGCTCTGCAGTCCCATGTGCTCAAAAAGATCGCGCAGCCAGAGTCCGATCCGGGCGCATTCGATAATGGCGGCCGGGGGGCCGGGATCGAGATCGAACACCAGAACCGTAGGTGTCAGGGGGTCCTGGGCCAGGGAGAGAGAGGTGTGCAGCTCCAGGGCAGCAAGATTAACCGCCCAGACCAAGGAGGGCAGCTCGTTAAGGAGGCAGAAATTGATGTTCCGGTCGTTGCTTCCGCTCCAAACCGGTGCCGTGCGCAGCCACTCAGGCCGGTATTCCGGGCATTCCTTCTGATAAAAAAATTTGCCCAGCACGCCGTCGGGGTAGCGTTTAAAAGTTACCGGACGATCCTTGAGGTGCGGCAGCAGCGCCGGGGCAATCCGGCTGTAGTAGTCGATGACCTGGGCCTTTTTAAAGCCGCGCGCCGGATAAAATACTTTTTCCAAATTCGAAAGCTGGAGATTTTTGCCTTTAATAGTAACCGTTGTTTTATTTGACATCTCTTCCCAAAAACCCTACCTTGACAAGGGATAGTTTGCTACGGCTATAGTATGGCAGCAAGAAGCGGAATATTATACTGAATCATATATTTAATATTCACCAAGCCGGAAAAAAGCTTTCAGGTTTGTTTCAAAATGTAATATATTTTATACAAGAAAAAGTTTTTCACAGGGGAAGATAACCCATGAACTATTTAACCCTTTACAAAACCGGCGAATTGCAGCAAAGGTTTGCCGAACTCCGGAAATTTCTGGACCCGTGCAAGCTCTGCCCCCGGGAATGCGGCGCCAGGCGGTTGAACGGAGAGAGAGGAGAATGCGGCGCCGGGGAGCAGGCGGAAATATCCGGCTCGGGGCCGCATTTTGGGGAAGAACCCCCGCTCGTCGGAAGAGGAGGCTCGGGAACCATCTTTTTTGCCTTCTGCAGCCTGCACTGCGTCTTTTGCCAGAATTACGAAATCAGCCGGGGAAGGGAAAAATACGGGGTAAGCACAGAAAAATTGGCTCACATCATGCTGGAACTGCAGGAAATGGGTTGCGTTAATATCAACCTGGTTACGCCCACCCATTACGTGCTCCAGATCTTAGAAGCATTGCTCGCGGCCTGCCGCCGGGGCCTGCGCCTGCCGCTGGTCTATAACTGCAGCGGCTACGAGAGGCTGAACACGCTGCGTAAATTAGACGGGATCATCGACATCTACCTCCCTGACATCAAGTATGCTGATGCTGAGATTGCCCGTAAATATTCCCGCATTTCCAATTATCCCCGCGTCGCCAAAGCAGCTTTGAAAGAAATGCACCGGCAGGTAGGGGATCTGGTTCTTGACAAGAAGGGGGTAGCTGTGCGGGGCCTGCTCATTCGCCACCTGGTGATGCCGGGCGGTCTTGCCGGGACAGCAGACTTGATGCGCTTCATCGCCCGCGAGGTCTCCCCTGCCAGTTGGATTAACATCATGGATCAGTATTACCCTACTTACCTGGCCTACCGGTATCCCGAAATTGCGCGGCGCATAACACCGAAAGAATACAAGGAGGCCGTAACGGCTGCCGAAAAAGCCAGTCGCCAATTTCACCTGCTGTAATTCAGTACTTTTACCTGCATCAGATTCTAATCATGAGACAGGCTTCCCGGTTTTTGAAATATATTCCGAAAATCAGGCAAAATATGCCGAAAGCGCGGAAAAAGGGCTCGAAAAATCCTTGGTCGGTGTGCTGCAACCGGCGTGATCACCCGGTTGCTCATTCTATTTACTGGCATGGTTTATGCATATACATATAGGCGAAAGGTTTAAAAAAACCGGCCGGGAGGCCGAAAGGAGGCAACAAAAATGGCAGTCGGGTTAAGAGAAGAAAGAGACAGAGAAATCAGGCGCCGGAAACTGACGGTGGTGCCGGGAGGAAAACGGGTAGAAAATAGAACAGACGAGTACGAATTCCCCTACGATGACCTCAAATTCCTCTACGATTACATCAAAAAAGAATTCGGGACGGAATAAAAAAACAATAAAAACTCAACAGGAGGTAAAGAGAGTTGAATCCGAGCAAATCAAACGGGTGACCGCCGGTCGATCCAGCAAGGCCGGCGGTCACCTCATTTTAATTCTGTACCATCTGCCTGCCGCAACAAAACACCCGGTTATTTTGAAGAACAGCCTAAAAGCGTGTGCCTCAACCTCCTTTGAAAGCGGGAAACCTAGCGATAATTCCTGATTACCAGTTCTGGAATCGGCCCGCGCCTGTCGCCCCGGCAATTTATTGCCCTTCTCGCGTAAACGGTTGTAATTTCAAACCCCTCATATAGATCGCGAATGAAATCAGTGTCAGAATTGCTCAACATAACATAGCAGCCCCTGCTGTGCAGTTCTCGGAAAACCCTCGAGAGGCGAATTTGGTCTTCGTCGTTAAAGGAATCGCGGGTGTAACTGGTAAAACGGGCCGTTTTTGTGAGCGGGTGATACGGCGGATCAAGATAAACGAATGCCCCCGGTGTTGCATATGCCAGCGCTTGGGAAAAATCGCCGCAAACCAGTTCAGAATTTTGCAGGGCAAGACTAATTTTACGCAGGTTGGCTTCATCTCTAAATTGAGGGCTTTTGTATCTTCCGTAAGGAACATTGTGCCGGCCCTGCCTGTTCACCCGCCATAAACCGTTAAAGCCTGTCTTATTCATGTACAGGAACCTTGATGCCCTGCCCACACCTGTTAAATGATCAGGATTGATGGATCTTATGTGATAGTAATAGTCTTCGGTGTTTTCATGCCGCTCTAAATCTGCAAGCAAAGCATCAAGCTTTGTTTTCACAACTTGATAGAAGTTCATCAACTCAAAATTGCTGTCAATAAGCACTGACTTTTCAAGCGGCTGCAAATCAAAAAAGACGGCGCCCCCTCCCAGGAAGGGCTCAATGTACAAAGTGAACATCTCAGGGAAGAGCGGCCTGAACTGGGGAAGCATTTGGCTCTTTCCTCCCGCCCATTTAATCGGAGGCTTTGGTTTGTCACTAAAAGCTGCAGGCTCCCGCGTCAAGGGTTTTCCTCCCCCCTCCCCTTGCTCTTATAATCTTACCGTAACACACCCAGCTTGCGCCAAACCGGAGCGATAAAATCCCCGGCGAAAAACAGGACACAAGTATTTCATAATAAACGATACAGCAAGAAGGATTTGCTTGACAAGTCCTCTAATCATACCATTTGGAGACGAAATCTCGATACTTTTTGTATTGTCCGGAGGTAAATAATGAGATAAAATAAGGGTGAATTCCACGTCGGGTAATTTCAGGCAAGCCCATATTAAGGAAGAAAAATTTAAATTGAGGAGAGGGGTACGTGCAACAATGGAGAACGAGAGGTTTCAAGAACTGGTCTTAAAACAACTTCAAGTGCTTACCGAAGGGCAGTCTAGGCTTGAATTGCGCCTGGACAGTGTTGATTCACGACTGGGTCAAGTCGAATCACGCCTGGACAGTGTTGATTCACGACCGGAAAATGTAGAAAAAGGCCAATTAAAAATTGAAACACGCCTTGAAAATGAAGTTATTGAGAAAATCCGGGCGCTCTTCGATGATCGAGAGGTGCAGAACGCCAAACTTGAGCAAATCATAGCCAGGGAAGATAATATCTCCGCAGATATCAATTACCTCGTAAGCAGGGTTGTCCGCCTGGAAAAAATGGCGAAGTAATTTACTTGTATCTTCTTCTGTTGCCTTAGACCTGCCTTTTCTTCCCCCTGATTTTATTCAAATTCGGAGCCTGCTTTTCCATTCTTGCTCTCCCATCAAAGAAGGTGAGGCCCATGAGAATCTGCACTTTGAATATTCAGCGCTGCAAACGTACCTCGCCTCAAACGATCGGCCGGTACCTGAGGGATATGGAAGTACAAATAGCAGCCATCCAGGAGGCCGATCGAAAGACTGCAAGGTCTCAATATATAGACCAAGTTCTTGAGTTAAAAGAGGCTGCCGGAATGAAAAATCATTACTTTTACAGAACAATCCCGTTTTTGGGCGGCGGGGAGTACGGGATAGCAGTGATGACGCAAAGCGACAGGGACAAGGTTAAATTTATGGATTTAACATACTTCGGCGATCGCGAGCCGCGAGGAGCAATAATCCTGCAAACGGCT
This sequence comes from Bacillota bacterium, assembly GCA_030627585.1. Classification (GTDB taxonomy): domain Bacteria; phylum Bacillota; class DSM-12270; order Thermacetogeniales; family Thermacetogeniaceae; genus Ch130. The sequence goes on along the minus strand of DAOURU010000048.1, from coordinate 1,662 downwards.
TTTAAAAAGACCGAATTCCTTTTAGTTGGAACGCATTTATCGCAAAAACCCCGTTTTGCGAAGCGGCAATTTAAAGATATCCTGAATTTGGTTCGCAGTTCTACCCTGCCCTGGTTGATTGCCGGCGACCTCAATCTAGAAGAAGTGAAAAGTGAAGCGAAGGATTATTTTGAAACTGATGACGCACCCACCTGGCCCTCGGAAGCGCCTGAAAAAAGATTTGACCACATCCTGTATTCCGGCCTTTTTAGGGGAAAAATAAAAACTTCTGTCCGTTGTATCCCCGCGCTCTCCGACCATTGTATGGTAATAGCAGACCTGAGAATTTAATCACAGATAATAAACCAGTACAATCCCAATTATAATACCCGCCGTTATCCCCAGGATTGCGACATGGGCACTGGTTAGCTTATACACATCCGGAATAAGCTCGTCGCATACAACGTAAAGCATCGCCCCGGCGGCAAAGCCGAGAGACAGGATCAGGAGGGAAATGGAGATATTTGACGCCAGTGCTCCCAGTAAAGCGCCCGCCCCCATTGGCAGCCCGGCCAGCAGGGCAACCGCGAGGGACCTTATCCGGCCCATGCCCCCGATATTCAGGGGAACGGCTACAGCCAGCCCTTCGGGGATATTGTGTACGGCAATTAAAATCGCAAGAGCCCCATGCGCGCCGAAGCGGCAAAACCGGTACCTATTGCAATCCCTTCGGGCAAATTGTGCAAAGCAATACCTGTGGCGATCAAGACCCCCTTTTTAAGGTAAAGGTCTTCTCGTATTTCTTTGCCTATGACATGCCAGTGGGGAAAGAAATTGTCCAGGAAAACAAAAGCAAGAATACCCAGCAGCAGGCCGAAAACAGTAGATTTCCCTTCTTTTTCTAGCCCAAAATTGGTGCCCCTATTATTTTGAAAATTAACAGATTCTTTCGGATAATCCGGTTAATTTTTCTGCAATTTATAAAGACATCACCCTTTTTGGCTTTGGCGTTCGGCAAAAAGAACAAAGAAGTGATTGTTTATGGAGATTGGGCTTTTTTTGTCTTAACAAGCGCCAGGGACGGATCCCGCACGGACGCAAAAACAACCGGAATACGAGCGCCTTCAAACTGCCATTGCCAATCTGGTGCGCCTGGTGGAGCAGGGAAAGGCCACAGATACGATCCTGGAGCAACTGAGTCAACGAGAGAAAGAGAAAAAAGTACTTAGGGAAGAATTGGAGAGGCTTGGTCGTCAAGAAGAACTAAATATTGGCAAAAAGGAGGTTGAGGTTTACCTGGATGCAAAGCCGCTTTAAAAACAAAAAAAACGAGGAACAACTAAAGTCCCTCGTCCAGCAACTTGTCGAGAAGGTAATTGTTTATAAAGAAGAGATAGAAGTGATACTTAAAATCACTTTGGTTACCAATGGTGGAGGCGAGGGGAGTCGAACCCCTGTCCGAAAGAATCGCTGCAAAGGCTTCTCCGAGCGCAGCCGGTGCTTTCGCTTCGCCATCAGAGCGCCCGCCGGCAGGCTCTCATCAGGCCAGCTCCGAAGTTTTCCGCTGCACCCCCGGAGCGCAGGGTGTAGTGGATTGGCCTGCTAGGTGACGCCCGTTACCGGCCCGCAGGCGAGGCCGGGCGGACGGGCCGCTTACTTAAGCAGCCAGAGCCAATTCGTCGT
>DAOURU010000059.1 GCA_030627585.1 Bacillota bacterium | reverse complement strand
TCACCTCCTATCTCAATAATTTGCTTGTATAAAAATTAAAAGTCCTCAGCCAAAAAATCCGGCTGAGGACTTTTCCATCATCCTCAGTTTACTCCCGCTCAGACCTCGCAGGCGGGTGTCTCGCAAGCAGGCAGGTCTCCTGGCTCTCAGTTCATTTACTCTGCCCGGCCTTCCCAGGATAATCCCAGTGGCACAGGGCAAAAATCCCTGACTACAGTGGCGGGACCGCGTCGTTTGCGGGGGGATTAAGCCCCGTATGACTTCCCTATTCTCCTCCCGGAGGAGGCACCTGTTTGCCTTCCTATGAAATTTTTCGTATTTAATTAAACCAAATTTTTTTCGTGCTGTCAATATTTCCTTTATCGCGCTTCCTTTCCTGGCGATCATTTTGCCCGTTGTTTTGCCTGCTATTCTTCTCTGATTGCTCGACCTTCTCCTGCGGTTTCCGGGACGGAAGGTCGCAGTAAAGATCTGGTCTACGTTTATGTCATCCGGAATGCGCCCCAGGGGCCAGACGGGCCGCCTTTTCCTTTCAGCTTTTGCCGGAGAAATGCAAATTAAAGCGGCCACAAAAGGGACTTTCGTCCGAAATACCGAAATGTATGAATAAATTACCAGGACTGTTGGGCAGGAATTTATAGAGAAAGAGTGAATAATTTCCTCAGTTTATTTCAGGAGGAAACTGAGGAATGAACTGGAGGAAGAAAGCCTGCTTTTTGCTTGTCCTTGTCGGCCTGCTTTGCTGCTTGGGTATTAATCTCGCGTTTAATCCGGGGGCGGTATTTGCCGCATCTCCCGTCCAGATCTTTGTCAACGGGCAGCGTGTCTCTTTCCCGGATGTGGAACCAATTATCGTGCAGGGGCGTACCCTGGTTCCGATCAGGTTTCTCATGGAGGCGCCCGCCTTCGGGGCAGGCGTTACTTGGGAGCCGAAAACAAGGCAAATTACCTTAACCCGGGGTGCCGCGATGGTTGTTTTATGGCCGGATAACCGGAATATTTTCGTCAACGGCCGGGGTTATCTGCTCGAAGTCGCACCGACCATTAAACAGGGCCGGGCGCTTGTCCCGCTTCGTTTCTTGAGCGAGGCTTTCGGCGCCGTCGTGAACTGGGAAGGAACGACAAGGAGGGTATTGATTACCATGCCTCTGCGGCAAAAAGTGGTGCTCGGCTATTATTACGGAGGTTCTTATGAGGAGTTCCAGGCTCAATATAAAAATCTCACCGATGTGGCCTTGCGCTGGTATGAGGCTGATGAAAAGGGGAATTTAATTTACGAGTATCCCCCGGCGCATCATTTAGCGCTGGATTTTGCCCGCGCCAATAAAATTCGCACTCAGGCCTCGGTAGCTCTTTTCGATCCTCCGCAACTCCGTACCCTGCTGAACAGCAAAGAGGCGCGCGCCAATTTTATCGGCAATGTGGTTTCTCTTGCCCGGCGGGAAGGCCACCACGCCGTGAACCTGGACTTTGAGTTTATTCCGGCGGAAGACAAAGACGCCTTCAACCTCTTCCTGGCCGAACTCTCTTCGGCTTTAAAACGGGCGCAAATCTCTCTTGTGGTGGCCGTTCCGGCCAAGGATAAGGAGGTGCCCTGGCACGCCGCCTACGACTATGCTGCAATCGGCAAATACGCGGACCAGGTCGTGCTGATGGCCTACGACTTTCACTACCGGACGGGAGCGCCGGGTCCCATTGCGCCCTACGACTGGGTGACGCGGGTTATAGCTTACACCCGGCGGTTTCTTCCCCCTCATAAAATCATCCTGGGCCTCGGACTTTACGGCTACGACTGGCCGGAGGGGAAAACCGCCGCTTCCCTGACCTTTTCCCAGGCGGAAGCCCTCGCGGCAAAACACGGGGTAGTCCCGGTCTGGGACCCCGTCTCCTGCCTCCCGCATTTTACCTACGTTGACGGGGCCGGGGTAAAACACGAGGTCTGGTACGAAAACCAGGCAAGCCTGAAAGCAAAACTGGAACTTGCAAAAAACCAGTGGCTGGCGGGGATTTCCCTCTGGCGTTTGGGGATGGGCTTCCCGGAATTCTGGGCGGATCTTGCCGTCTTTTCAAAATGAGGAGAAAGCTGCTGCTCTTTGAAAATAGGGACAGGCAACTTTTTTATGAAAATAGGGACAGGCAACTTTTTTAGATTTTTTAGGGATAGGCGAGGGACAGGCGCTTTTCTGGATGAAGGCTGCACCAACCCATTAGTGTCCTCAAGGAAATAATTCCTGTCATAATTAAACACATGTTGATTAAATTAAAAGAGATGAAAGGCATTGCAACTGGATATCCAAATATAAACAAAGAGAGGGCCCGATTATTTCAGGGCTCTCTCTTTTAAATATAAATCAGCCAAGCGCGGTTTTAAATTGCTCGAATTCCGGGAACTCCGCTGGGGGAACATTCCGGAAAAAGGGGCGGCTTACAGGGTTTCCAGGCGGAAGCCCGCTTTTTCGACGGTGGCGCGGTCGTAAATGTTCCGGGTATCCACGATGAAGGGCCGCTCCTTGCTCATTAACTCCCTGAAGAAAGCGAGGTTCTGGTAGTCAAGATCCCGCTGCCTGGCGAGCACCACAATCCCGTGGGCACCTCGCAGGGCCTCCTCCAGGCTGGCGGCGGAAAAGGGGTAGCGGGTGGGAACCGCCGGGTCGAAGGCCTTGACCTGTACCCCTGCCGTTTGAAGCACCTTGATGACGGTATGTGCCGGACTGAGCCGGTCGTCGTTGGAATAATCCTTCATCGCGATGCCGAAGACGGCCACCTTTGCCTGGTTCGGAGGAACCGGGAGATTTTTTAAGACCAGCCCTGCCGCGTGAACTGGAGCCTCGTCGTTGATCTGTCTGGCGACGGGAAAGATGCGGAGGTTGAGGTTGAACTCCAGGGCGCGGGGAAGCAGGTAATAAAGGGCGTTGGGCACGCAGTAGCCGCCGACACCGGGGCCGGGAAGAAGGAGGTTGACCCTCGTGTGGGTATTGGCGACTTTCACCACTTCAAAGATGTCGATTCCCAGCGCCTTTGTGAAGCGGGCAAACTCGTTGACCAGGGCGATGTCCACATCCCGGGCGATGTTTTCCAAAACCTTAGCCGTTTCTCCCACCTCGATCGAGCTGGCCTCCACCAGTTCCGCCCGGGTCGCGATCCCGAGTACTTCCCGGGCGCGCTGCAAGCTGCGCGGCCCCACTCCGGAAACGACGGTAGGCATGTTTTCGAATTCCTCAAAGGCGCGCCCCTCGGCAATGCGCTCTGCGGCGTAAGCCAGGAAAAAGTCTGCTTCAGCTTTCAATCCCGAGGACTCAAGGATGGGCTGGAGCACCCGCCGCGTCGTGCCTGGGGTCAGGGTGCTGCGGATCAGAACGAGCTGGCCGGGCCGCAGGCCCCGGCCGATGGCGGTTGCGGCTGCCTTCACGGGATTGAGGTCAGGGATGCCGTTGGTGACAGGGACCCCCACCGTAACGATGATGTCGTTGCAGGAGGCAAGGGCCGGGTCGGGATCGGTTGTCGCCCGGAATCTTCCGGTTTCCAGCTGCTCCTTCAGAATTTCCTGAATCGGCGTGCCCCGGTAAGACTCCAGGTGGTAGGTGATGCCCCGGTTCAGATCGGATACCAGCTTTTCGTCGACGTCAACGCCGGTCACCCGGCAGCCCCTGAGGGCGAAACTGAGGGCGAGGGGCAGTCCGACAAAACCGAGCCCGAAAATTGCGATTTTTCTTTCCGTTTCCATGAGCTTCCTTCCTTTCTGTTCCCTCTCCTGGCGCCGAAAAGTAGTCTTAATTTATGGTGCCTTTCCTATTATTCTCTAGCACCCCTGCAGTTCCTTCTTTTAGGTTTGACATAATCTTGTTGCAATGTAACCTTTGCCAGTCATGAGAGCTTTTGCAACATCGTTTCAATCCTTTCCATCATTTCCGCCACCCGCTGCTCCCAGGAGTTTGCGGCGGCAATTCTGAGGCGGGCAGCCTGCCGCTCCGGCGTTTCGGAGGCGAGGGCCGCCTCGATTTTTTGCAGGAATTCGTCGGGCGTTTGGGCGAGCTCCACCGCGCCGGAGAAGGCTTTGACCTCCGGCAGGGGAACGGAAACCACCGGTTTTCCCGAGGCCAGGTACTCGTAGAACTTGAGCGGGCTCACCGTTGCCGTCAGTTTGTTCAAACGAAAGGGGTTCAGGCAAACATCGAAACCTTTAAAATAGCCGGGCAGGACCTCCTTCTCCCGCCTTCCTAAGAGGTGAACGTTGGCCATTCCCTGGAGGGGACTCAGGTTTACGCCCGGCCCTGCCGGCCCCACCAGGACGAACGACCAGGCGGGCCGTTTCCGGGCGAGTTCGGCAATCAGGTCAAGGTCGATCCAGTCCTGGATCACGCCTACGAAACCGATAACAGGGTGGGGGAGACCCCTGAGTTCCGGGGCCAGGGGGGTCTCCGGGTCAAGGGCGCGGCGGAAATGGGCGACATCAGCGGCGTTGGGGATGAGGTGAATTTCCCGGCAGTAAGATTTTTTCGCCTCGAAAAGGCCCCTTGCTGTTGCAAAAACAATGTCTGCAAGTCTGAGAAGCTTTTTTTCAAGGGCGCTCACTGTTTCCGGGCGAAACCCGGTATAAGCTGCGTGCTCGTCCACGCAGTCGTAGATTACCAGCTTTTCTTCCAGCTTTCCCACAAGGTCCGCGGTATTGGGGAGGTACGTCCAGAGAATGGGGCGCCGGAAACCGAGGGCGCGCGCCGCAGCGCGCAGGGCCGGGGCGAGCCACGCCTGGTTCAGCCAGTTCACAGGGCGGTAAACATTTCCAAAGGGCAGGATTACCGGGGGAGAGTAAAGATAGATGTTTTCCCTCCACCGGCGCAAGCCCCTCCGCCAGGCTACCCACTTCTTCCAGCAGGTTGGGTCTTTGAAAGGAGAGAGAAGGGAAATCGGAGGTTCCACATAGAGAATCCGGTTTGATTTGGGCAGGCGCGACATCACCTGCTGCTTCCGCGTCCAGATGGGGTCCCAATCCACCGAGGAAATACAGATAATATCCTGGTTTTCCAGGGTCTTCCCCGGGCTCCGGGTTTCACACCTCTGGCTTTCCCCCTCCAGTCTTTTTCTGCCCTGATTTTCTCTGTTTCCTGGTTCTCTGCGCCTATCCGGTGCCGTCATTTCTCTGCCTCCCCGGAACCCAACTTTTAAGTCGCCCGTTTAAGACGATTTTTAAATTACAAACGACTCTTTTATTTCTCCTGCAGGCATCCTGTTTCCTGCAAAGGGCGAAACCAGGATTTCTAACGACACTATTCGACATTAATTTATATAGTACACGTCAATTTTGGGGCAGGAATTGCCGGAACTTTAGCGAATGCTTTATAAGATAAGCCCAAATCCCTCCCCGGGAAATCCAGCGTCTACTCTCGCGTCTCCGGGATGAAATGTATCTTTATTTTATTTTTTTCGCTACTGTTCGTATATGTATGTCGGAGCAGGTATTTTATATTTTATAATTGAAAAAAACAAATGACTTGTCTGGAATTGAAAAGAGGTTCACGTTGCCAACTCAATGGAAGCCCTAGAGGCCCAAGAAGAACGAAAGCCCGAGAGGCCACCGAAGAGGAGATCAGAAGTACGTTTTACTTTTGACTCCTCTTTTGTTTTTTACGAAGTTGACGATTGTTGCCGAGGAGGTGGTGGTTCGTTTATCAGTTTCGCATCGGTAATTTCGTCAAGAGGGGGAAGGGGGTGATCGATAAATCTCTATAATTTGGAGTAATCCGAATTCCAAAAAACCTGAGATTAACTAAAGAATTCATTAAGGAGAGGAGACAGGCGCATGAATATTAAGAGGTGTTTAGGCAGGTCGTGGCTTCTGTTGGCGCTGGTCCTCTGCCTGGTTTTCTCCTTTGGGATCTCCGCCCTTGCCGTACAGTTCGCTGATATTCAGGGGCACTGGGCTGCAGGGGAGATAATCAAAGCGGTGGAAAAGGGCTACATCAAGGGGTATCCCGACGGGACCTTCAAGCCGGACCGGCGGTGACCCGCGCTGAGTTCGTAGCTCTGGTTAATGGAGCTTTTAATGTTAAGGGCGGCGAAGGTAAAGCCACCGATTTTCGTGATGTTCGGGAAGATGACTGGTTCTACAGCAGCGTGAGGGCCGCTGTAGCCGCTGGTTACATCAAAGGCTACCTTGACGGGACGTTTCGCCCCAACCAGGCCATCACCCGCCAGGAGGCGGCGGTACTGCTGTCCGGTCTCCTGGAGGTAAAGGAGGATGCTCCCCTCAACTTCCGGGACGCCGGGCAGATCGGGGAGTGGGCGCGTGCCGGCGTGGTTAAACTGGTTGCCAGCAAAGTGATTACCGGGTACCCGGATAACACTTTCCGGTCTCTCAGATCCATCACCCGCGGCGAAGCCGTGGTGATGATCAGCCAGGCGGTTGCTTTCAAAGAGGGCCAGGTACCTCCCGAAAAGCCCGGTGAACCTGCTGTCTTGAAGCTGGAACCGGAGAAACAGGAGAAGTACCTGGAGGAAACGGTCACCCTGACGGCGACCCTGACCGACAGGGACGGCCATGCTGTCCCTGGTAAGAGCGTGGCCTTCCAGGTGCAGCGGGGAGGCAAGACTGTCCTCGACAACCAAGTTGCCACGGATAATGATGGCAAGGCCGTGTTCCAGTACAAGGGACCCGCGGAGCCGGCCACCGATACCGTGCAGGCCAAACTGGGAAATCTTTCGGCCACGGCTACCGTTGAGTGGGTCCGTAAGGCCGCGGGTGGCGGCGGAGGTGGCGGAGGTGGCGGAG
>DAOURU010000194.1 GCA_030627585.1 Bacillota bacterium | reverse complement strand
TCTTTTTTGGAGTGAATACCTGTTTGGACCTGAAGAAGAGGCTCCCGCGCATTTTTGAGCATTTCCGGGTTTTGCCGGCTCCCGTCAACCTGCTTGCTTTCCGGAACTTTGCCCACCAGCAGCCTTTCCCGGGGCATTCTAATCGGATTCTTTTCGGAATCCAGCGGTCCCTCGCCGGTTACAACCGGTAGTTTCTGACCATAAAATTCCTTTTGAACCCTCCCCTTTTCAGGAACCTGGCGCGCGGGAGGAAGTGTTTCTGCCCCCTGCTGGTTTTTGCCTGCCAGCCGTTCCTCTTCACTCTGTTTTTGTGCCTGCAAGCCGGAGCGGGTCGAAGAAGGCATATCAAGAGAGAAAGCCCCGTAAAGGGACACCAGAAGAAGAAAACCGGCTAAAACCGGGGCGAGCCACGGCTTTGCCAGGGCGCTGCTTAGAGCGGAAAAAAAGCGGGGGCGGGGACTGCTGGAAGCAGAGCCGATCTTTGCCATCACCTGTTTCGCAAAATCAGGAGCAAGTTCCGGAACCGGGAATCCGGTCCGGATCATTTCAGCCTCCTGCCGCCTGCGCTTGAGAAGCTCGCGGCAGAAACCGCAGCTTTTCAGGTGTGTTTCGATTAAGGCGCGGCGGCTTTCATCCAGTTCCCCATCGAGATAGAGATCGAAGGTTTTTGCTATTTCCCAGCACGGGAGCACGTTTTCACCTCCTCTTCCGCTTGTTTTTCCTTTTTCCCGGAAGCTTGCTCTCCCCTTAGTATTGTGCGGAGTCTTTTTCTTGCCCGGTAGAGCCGGACCTCTATATTGTTGCGGTTTGTTTGGAGGATGAGAGCAATTTCTTCGTAGCTGAGTTCTTCAAAGTAGCGCAGGATAATCACCAGTTGGTCAAGAGGTTTCAGCCTTTTGATGGCACGGACGATTTCTTCCTTCGTTTCTTCCTCTTCCCAGGCGGCCTCGGGATCCATGTAGTCAAAGTTTGCCGCATTTCTTGAGGCAAGACTGAGCCGCTGGTTTTTGAGGCCCCCTGTTTTTGTTTCTGTAATCCAGTTAAAGCACTGGTCCCAGGAAATAAATTGATATATTTTCCGGCGGCGCAGTTTGCTCAAAGCCAGGTTGGTTGCGATCCGGTAAAACCAGGGCGTAAAGGGCCGCGCCTGGTCGTATTGGGAGAGGTTTTGATAGCATTTAATAAAAGCTTCCTGCGCCAAATCTTCGGCTTCCTGCTGATCTTTGAGTAAACGGTAAATAATCCGGTGAACCGCCTGCTGGTGACGCTCGACAATTGTTTCAAAGGCCCGCAAATCACCCGCAAGGGCCTGCCGGACCAGATCTCGGTCTGAAGGATATCCTTTCATTGATTTCCGCCTTTCCCAGCCCGGGCTCTATTTTTAGTACGTACACCGCCCTCCGAAACTTACAGGATTAAATTAAATCAACGAGATTTTTGCTGTTTGCTTTTCCTGCTGTTTGCCATTGAATCCTATATTTCAGCGAACCGGCACAAACTCCCCCTTGTTTTGAAGCAATTTTTTTATTTGGCGGAAATTTTCGCAGGCCGGATGTTCCAGGGGCGGGAGAAATGGGTGGGGGTAGGTACACGAAGGGAGAATGTGGGGGGAAAAGAATAGGCCGGAAGTAAGAAAATAAAAAAGGGCAGGAAATACCGGCGACACGGTTAACCTACCCTTCTTTTTTACTCAGTATCAATTTTTTACTCAGTATCAATTCTTAAGGTGCGGCCTTTTGCAATTTCTTCCTTCGGAAGGGTTATTTCCAGGACCCCGTTTTTAAAGGTGGCTCTGGCTAGGTCTGGTTTGATCGGGACAGGAAGAGGAAGAGCGCGGGCAAAGGTACCGTAGCTGCGCTCGCGAACATGGTATTCTCCTTTTTTTGCCTCCCTTTCTTCTTTAACTTCACCTCGAATGGAAACGGCGTTTTCCTGGACGTTAATTTCTACATTTTCGGGACTGTATCCGGGCAGGTCCGCCCTGACGACAAATTCTGCGCCTTTATCAACCACGTCTACAGAGGGTTTCCATTCCCCGAAACCGGGAAAACGACGCGCGACGGTTTCGTCGAAAAGACGGTTGATTGCTTCCCTGAAGGAAGTTAATTCCCGCCAGGGATCCCAACGCACCAAACTCATCTGACCAACCTCCTCTAATTTTGAAGTTTCCTACCCCCATTTTGTCCCATTTGCTTGTATTTTAATTATAGAATCTCCTGGTACAAATGTCAAACTATACATGTTCCGGCCTAAAAACGGTTCTAAAACCCAACCGGGTGCGGGAAGGGTCTTGCTCGAATTTTACCGGCAATTTCATAAAGGATGGCTTTGGAGGGAAAAATACTGTCGGAGGAGGGGGTTGGCATGGGATTTAAAAGGGGTGATGGGATGCTGCAGAAGGTCTTGCAGGGGGTGGTCGGGGAAAATGCGGTGGTTGACCGGACAACCTTTACGTTTATTTTTAACCGGCTTCGGGAGCAGGGTTATACCGTATATGGAACGGTGAACGAAAAAGGCGCGGGTCTTTTCCGCCCGCTGGGGGATCTCACCGATTTCAGCCTGCGCTGCACAGGGGGTACCCTGCCCCCGAAGTACATCTGGTACATGCCTTTCGAAACATTATTTTCCTATGACCGCGCAAAAAACGCCTTAAAGGCGGGTTTTACTATATGGTGGGCCCGCTGGCGCGGGTTAACTTGAATTTTGGGCAGATGGCCCCACAGGCACAGCGCGCCGCCCTGCGCCTTAATTTGAACTTTCCCGATTATAATCCCTATCATTCTATTTTGGCGCGCCTCCTTGAGATTATCCACGCCATTGAAGCGTCTCTTGAATATTTAAAAGAAGCGCCCGAGGAAGAGGAGATGAAGAGCAGGATCTCCGGGAACTCGTACCAGGCATTGCCTGGGAACCGGACGAAAAAATCGCACGTTCCTGCGCCGTGGCGGTCCGGAACTATGATCCGTGCATCTCCTGTGCCACCCACTGCCTTCCAAAAATCTTTCATACCGTTTTTCCTCGACCTGGTTAAAGAAACCTCTCCATTTTTCGCGAAAAGTCGTCATATTTTTCTGAATTTACCGGCAGGATTTTATGAAATAAAATAGAATATTAAAATAGAATAAAGATTATGTAATTATGAGACTGGACTAAAACTCAAGGGTTGGGGAGAACAGGCTTGAATTTGCATGGCAAACGAAAGACTCCGCTTATTATTGCTTTTCATCGAAAGCACAACCTGATTGATGCATTGCCAACATGATTCGGGAGGAAAGCACAATCCTCCCGATTTACTTTTTATTAAGAAAATATTTAACAAATATTGATTTTTTAGCGTTGTTTTTCGCAAGGGCGCTTTCCCGGTGGTGGCGGGAAAGCGTCGAGGTTCGCAGTTGGCCATCTCCAACCCTTCCTATAGGGAACCGTTATTTTCTTCCCCACACGGTTCCCTCTTTTTTCTTTCAGGCTTGCTTCGACAAAAAGTCT
>DAOURU010000128.1 GCA_030627585.1 Bacillota bacterium | reverse complement strand
CTGCTTTTTTCGGGGCGAAGTGAAGCGAGTTAAAAAGTAGCCTGTCCCCTATAACATTGCCTGTCGAGGGAAAACCGGGCCGACAGCGGATCGTACTTGATCAGATCTGCCGCGAGGGGCCCCAGCTGCGGGTGCACGTAAACAATCACCGCCGAATAGGCGGCGCCTGCTTCGGAGTAAAGGCCGCGGATGCCGGCGGCGCCTGTTGTGCCGGGGTTAATCAATACTCCCTCCGGCGTCCTTTCCAGGACAAGGCGGTGGGTGTGCCCCGCAACAACCAGAGGGGCTTCCGGCAGCAGCCTGCGGGCCGCCTCCTCGTTGTGGACGACCAGTACATCGGGACGCCCCTGTTCCTTTACAGCAGCGCGCAGGGATTCGATGTGGGAATTCATGATCAGGTTCTGCTTTGAGGGGTTCTCCGCTTCCACCGTGGCGGCCGCGGAGAAGGGATCCGGTATCCCCAGGATGCGCAGCCCGTTCAGCTCCAAAGTTTCGCCGTTTAAGACGTAGCTGCCCTTGATTCCGGCGATAAATCGAGTGATTTCCGGCGTCTCATGGTTGCCGGGCAGGAATACGTGCGGCACGCCCAGGTGCTTCAGGCCCTCAATCATCTCCGCCTCCAGCGGCGAACCGAAGTCGGTGATATCCCCGGCGTTCACAATCAAATCAATCTTGAAGTAATAGGACAGGGTCCTGATAAACTCCACCCCGATCGGGTTTGAGTGCAGGTCGCTGACAAGGAGCACCGCGCGCGTTTCCTTTTCCCTGCCCGGGTCCCCCAGCACCCCGAGGCTGTCAATACTCGTAAAAAGGGCTCTGATATTGCTCACTACCTGTCCGGTCTGATCTTTGACCTGATCGAGGCGGGTTAGGGAGTCGTTGACCGTTTTTACGGCGGCCGGCGCCATGGAAATGGGGCCCTCAAAATGAGGCTCCCGAAAGGCGTCAATATCGTAGTTAAGCCCCGCCCCGGCAAGAACTGCCGCAACCAGAACCGCCCCTCCGGCGCCTGCCAGCAGCGCGATGCGCAGGCGGGGGCGCCAGAGCAGAAATACCAGCAGCCCCCCGCCCGCAAAGCCCGCCGCCACCTCGCGTAAAGCAAGGTTGACGAGCGTCCCGGGAACCTTCTCGCGGACGATCCCCATCGTCCTCTTGTGGCTCGAACCGTCAATCCAGCTGCTCTTGACGGTATCCATTGAAATTTCTTCCAGCCTGATCCGGAGCCGGACGGGGGCGTGATGGGTCGCTGCCGACACCTCCCCGAGAGGGAACAAATCCAGCACCGTTCCGCCGTGAAATGCCGGCAGGGCGGATATGCGCAGGGTCAACCCCTGGACATCCACGGGAACGCTGCCCAGGAAATAAACGCCCAAAAGGGTTCCCGCGGCAGCGGCTAAGACGATGCCGGGCGCCCGCACCCACTTAACCCCCTGTGCAATGATTTTGTTTTGAAAAAATCCCTTTATTTGAAGGAGCATCTTGCGAAGGAGCATCTTGCACCATCTACCTCTCCCATCTGCTCGGAAAATACGTTGGTTCCTGCACGCAGCCAGGAATGGGGCAGCAACTTAATTATTGTTTTTAGGTTGTATTAATTTCTTTTTTTCATTATAATTTATATATCGAAGGATGTTAAATCGAAAATTCTCGAAATTTTGGCGCTATTTTACAAAACACTTCCTGCCTCATCTGCACTCCCTTTCGCCGCTCTTACGCTGCTTCTTGACTGCTTCCTTAATAGGTGCATTCACAAGTGGCACAAGTGGATGAATATTTTCAACCTTGAAATTTTCAACCGCTTTTTTAACGCTTTTCTCATACCACAATAGATTCTCAACATCCGACCAGAAGATATGAGCAGATGGTGAACCGCCTGATCGAGCCCACTTCAGGCGTCATTTTACTCGGCGGGAAGGACATCCGGGAAGAGAATCCGGCCCGCCTGCGCCGCCGGATCGGCTACGTGATCCAGCAGATCGGCTTGTTTCCCCACATGACAATTGCCCAAAACATCGGGCTGGTGCCCAAACTGCTCGGGTTTCCCCCGCGCCGGATAAATCACAGGATAGATGAACTGCTGGAAATGGTCGATCTCGACCCTCAGGTCTACCGCAAGCGCTACCCCAAACAGCTTTCCGGCGGCGAACAGCAGCGGGTCGGGGTGCTCCGCGCCCTCGCGGCCGATCCCGAGGTAATCCTGATGGATGAACCGTTCGGCGCCCTCGACCCGATCACGCGCGAGCAGCTGCAGGACGAGCTCAAGAAGCTGCAGGCATCTGTGCAAAAAACGATCGTTTTTGTCACCCACGATATGGACGAGGCCCTGAAACTGGCAGACCGGATTGTTATGATGAGGGAGGGGGCGATTGTCCAGATCGGCGCCCCGGAGGATTTAATCCGCAATCCTGCGGACGACTTCGTCCGCGAGTTCCTCGGGAAAAAGCGCCTGCTCCGCCACCCCGAAGAGGTTTTAGTTGGAGAAATCATGCTGAAAACCCCTGTTGCCGGGAGGGCGGGCATCGGGCTTGCCGAAGCCCTGCAGCAGATGCAGAGGCACAATGTCAACACTTTATTGATTACCGACGGCGAGGAAAGGCTCTGCGGAATCCTGACCATGCGGGCGGTGCAAAAAGGAATCCGCTCCGGCAGCCGCCTCACGGCCGGAGATCTGCTGGAGCCTGTGCGCGAAATCGTAACCCCGCAAGACACTGTGCTGGAAGCGGCGCGCCAGCTTGCCGCGAGCAATTTTGGCTTCATTCCCGTTGTCGACGGCGACCGGTGCCTGCAGGGACTCCTCACTTACGCCTGCCTCGTGAGCACATTTGTTGATGTGATCTGGCCTAACGGCGATTCTTCAAGTGAACAGAAGGAGAGAGAAAATGGAGGTAATCCTTTACGCGCTCTGGATGACATTCCTCGAGCGCAGTAGCCAGTTCTGGGCGCTCACGCTGGAACACCTTTTCGTTCTGGTCGTTTACCCTGTGCTGCTGGCATGCCTTGTTGCAATTCCGCTGGGCATCCTGGCAACAAGGTGGAGGTTCGTCCAGGTTCCGTCGCTTACTTTCGCCAATTTGATGCAGACAATTCCCAGTCTGGCGATTCTGGCGATCCTGATTGCTTTAGGGTTTGGAATCGGGAACAAGCCGGCAATAATCGCCCTTTTCCTTTATTCTCTTCTGCCCATTTTACGGAATACATACACGGGGATCAAAAACATCGATCCCAGCCTTCTGGAGGCTGCGCAGGGAATGGGGATGACGCAGCGCCAGATCTTGTTCATGGTGCAGCTTCCCCTCGCCTTCGCGGTGATCATGGCGGGGATCCGGACCGCAGCCGTGATCTGCGTGGGCCTGGCCACCCTCGCCGCCTTTGTCGGAGGCGGCGGGCTGGGGGTTTTTATTGTCACCGGTTTGGGGATGGCCAACAACAATTTGACGCTGCTCGGCGCCATTCCCGCCGCGCTCATCGCCCTGATCCTCGATTATTTACTTGGAAAACTAGAGTACTGGCTCACACCGCGTGGGCTGCGGGTTTAAGAAACCCTTTGTGCAACTAAACCCTTGTGTTTAATAAAATTCAATAAATCCAAAGGGAGGAGAAAATCTATGCGAGGTTGGTTGAGGTGGGTTAGCTTATTGCTGGTGGGAGTTTTTTTGGTAGCCGGAGCAGGTTGTCGAGCAAGCGGCGGCGGTGAAAAAGAAACACTGGTCATTGCCTCCCAAAACTACGCGGAGCCGCAGATCTTATCGGAAATGATCAAACAGCTCCTCGAGGCCAAACTGGGGGTCACTGTCGAGCACAAGCGGAATTTCCAGGGCTCCACGGCGGTGCACCAGGCGCTGGAGAAAGGGGACGTCCAGATTTACAACAGCTATACAGGGACGCAGTTTACCGGGATCCTGGGAATGGACGTGACAGATGAGTGGAAGGACCGGCAGAAGGTTTATGAGTATGTGCGGGATAAATTCCACGAAAAGTACGGGATCAAGGTTTTCGAGCCGTACGGCTTTAACAACACCTATGCCCTTGCAGTGAGGAAGGAAACCGCGGAAAAGCTGGGGTTCGAAAAGATCAGCGATCTCGTTTCCCACGCTCCGGAGATGACAGTTGCAACAGATCCCACTTTTCAGGAACGCAAGGGGGACGGCTGGGATGACCTGGTAAAAACCTACGGCCTCGATTTTAAAGAAGCGAAGGGAATGTCGTACGACCTCATGTACCATGCCCTGAAAGCCGGAGATGTGGATGCGGCGGTCGCTTATTCTACGGACGGCAGGATTGTGGCATTCGATCTCGTGGTCCTCGAAGACGATAAAAACTTCTTCCCGCCTTATGACGGAGCGCTTTTCGTCAAAGAAGACCTGCTTGAAAAACACCCCGAAATCAGCGAAATTGTGGCACCGCTCATCGGCTCTTTTGATGAAGAGACAATGTCCCGGCTCAACTCCGAAGTTGACGTGAACAAGAAGGACCCGTCCGATGTCGCAAGGGAATATTTAAAGGAAAAGGGGCTGCTGTAAACCTTCTATTCCTTAACCCCCGTCTCATACCTGTCGAAAACCTGTCGAAAACCTGTCGAAAACCTGTCGAAAACCGGGAAGTTCTCGCGACCG
>DAOURU010000245.1 GCA_030627585.1 Bacillota bacterium | reverse complement strand
GTGATCCAGCTTGTCAACTTCTGGCCGGATTTGGCGCTGGACGACTACATAAACCTGAAGGAACGCGTGGAAGCGAGGATGCGGATATCCGTAATGACCGCCACCGGCGACGATGACTACATCAACCAGGACGAGAACGGCGACCTGGCTTACCGCCGGGCCCAGCTGGAAAAACTGCAGAATGAAGTGGTTGACCTTGAAGACATGACCACCGGGATCTCCATAATGGACCTGGGGCTGAATGACTTCAGGATGGACCTGCTGGCCTATGTCAAGGAGCATCCCGACTTGGACCGCACCCCCTACGGCATTCATGCCGTGATACGGGGAGAAAAGCCCGGAGTAATATTTATCCTGAAGAACGTGAATAAAGCCATAAACATAGAAAACCAGAACCGGCTGCATCCCTTTTACATGGTATACATCGGAGATGACGGTGAGGTTATCTGCAACCATCTGGAGCCCAAAGCCACATTGGATATGATGCGCCATCTCTCCCGGGGGAAAACCAAACCTGATATGGAGGCCTGCCAGATCTTCAACCGGGAAACCAACGACGGCAGGAAGATGAACCGCATATCCCAATTGCTGCGGCAGGCAGTGGCCTCAATCATAACCGTTAAAGAAGAAAAAGATATTGACAGCTTTTTCGGGAATGGTGAAACTACTTTCCTGACCGGCAACATTTCCGGTCTTGACGACTTTGAACTGATCTGCTTTATGGTGGTGATAGGATGCTGAATTTCCCCGCCAAAGCATTGGTCGGGCAGAACATGCCCAAGGAGGCTTTTTATAAACACCTGAGCTTAAGCAGCGAGCTTAGAGATAAATTCGTTTCCGACGTAAAACGCCTGGTTCTGGAGTACAAGCTGTCGCCGGATACTTTAAACATTGAAAAGAACGGGAAGACAACAGAAATTCTTGTGATTTCCATTGAACTGAAAAAACAGGAACTAGACTATCGGATAGTGGAAAACATAGCCCGGCAAAACGCTCATAAGCTGCTCTTCCTGCTCAAATTTCAGGAACAGGGACAGCTCGCGCTTTATTACGGCAAGCTTTACAAAACAGACTGGATGATGCCGCTTATAGACCTAAGGCTGGAAGCCAGAGGGCTAAATCTCGACAGCATATGGGAAGGGTTCATTGAGCAGATTGCCCTGCAGGAAAATATTATTCCCTCCTGCGATAGCCTTACTGTTGATGAAAAATTAAAGAAGCAGGATACCATCCTGAAACTGCAAAAGGAAATTGATAAACTGGAGCGGCTTTCCCGCAGCGAAAAGCAGCCAAAAAAGAGATTTGAATTGTATACCCGCCTCCAGGGTTTGAAGAAAAAAGTAGCCGAGGAAAAAGGAGAATGAAGATGGACAAGCTGAAAATGCGCTCTGTAAACAAAGTGGATGAAAATATCAAAAAGATTGCCGAACTGTTTCCCAATACATTGACCGAGGTTATCAAAGGCTATCGTGAGGACGGCTCTGCCATCATCGAGCACGCCATTGACTTTGACATGCTGCGCCAGGAGCTTTCCAATGTTGTAGTGGAAGGCCCGGAGGAACGCTATCAATTCACCTGGCCGGACAAGAAGAAGTCCATCCTGCTGGCCAACGCCCCCATCGCCAAAACCCTGCGCCCCTGCCGAGACGAAAGCGTGGACTTCGACACCACTGAAAACCTGTACATAGAAGGCGACAACCTCGACGCTCTTAAGCTTTTGCAGGAAACCTATCTGGGAAAAGTAAAGATGATTTACATTGACCCGCCGTACAATACCGGCAACGACTTTGTGTATGAAGATGACTTTGCCCAAAGTGCCGACGAATACCTTGCCAACAGCGGGCAGTTCGACGAAGACGGCAACCGCCTTGTGCAGAACACCGAAAGCAACGGACGGTTTCATACGGATTGGTTGAATATGATATACCCCAGGCTGAAACTGGCAAAGGATTTGTTGATGAATGACGGGGTTATTTTTATAAGTATTGATGATAATGAAGTGGAGAATTTGAAGAAAGTATGTAATGAAGTTTTTGGGGCAAGTAATTTTGTTGCCATCTTCCCTTGGAGAAAGAGAACAGCAAAATCTGATGTACCTTTTGGTGTTTCACAAGATTTTGAGTGGGTTGTTGCCTGTGCTAAATCATCGAACTTCCTTGCTTGCGTTGAAGGGAAGGAAAGAAAATACTATGAAACTCCAGATTTACCGGGAAGACCTTGGAGAATACATGACTTGACAAAACAGACAAGTGCAAGTGAGCGTCCAAATAGTTATTTTACCATTGTAAATCCGAAAACTGGAGAAAAATATCCTGCTAATACTAATCGCACCTGGGCAATTACTGAAGATACTTTTCAAAAGTATTATAAAGAAAACCGTATTGTATTTCCAGGTGATTATAGTTTTCTAAATATTACAAAACCTGCCTTTCGTTATTTTAAAGAAGAAGACGAAAAAAAAGGCGGAAAATATTTTGGGACTATGCCCGTTAGCACTAAACTATCCGATGAAATAGGAATGTCTCTTGATGG
>DAOURU010000298.1 GCA_030627585.1 Bacillota bacterium | reverse complement strand
TTTCTGTTGGATTCAATTCTTTGGCCTTGGTATTTTAGGGGCTTTGGCAACAGACCCATGTTAGTGAGGAATCAATTTTAATTGTGGATCAAATAAGGGGTATTAAATATGTCAAGCAGGAAAAAGTACTTGGCCGTGTAAAATTTAAGTAGGTATTAGAAGGGGATCGGCCCCTTGAAAAAGAAGAGAGACCTCGCGCCCAAAATAACACCCCAAAAAGGAGTGTGAGGTCTCGTGTTAGATATTCGCCACATAGTGGGGGCAGTCCTTCTTTTTGTCAGCGGATTAGTTAAATTAATTGGTGAGTGCAAAGACTTTTATGAACTTGAAAAAGGAGTTCATGAACTTTGTCAGAAGGTCTGTAACCAGATTTTCACCTGGGCTTTAGAAAAGATCGATACCCGTCTGATGAATGAACGTGACCGGAGCATCTGGGAGGTGGTTGGTTTTCGGGCAAAAACAGCCATCAGCACCTTTGGGGAATTTCTCTTAAAAAGGCGCCTGTACAGGAACAAAAAAACCGGGGAAACCAAATTCCTTTTAGATGAGGTGCTGGGATGGCCGGAGCGCGCCAGGATCACCCCCTGCTTAAAAGAACTGGCTGTCAAACTAATTACCGAGCTTTCCTTTGCCCGGGCTGCGGAGATTTTGAGCCACCTTGTACCTGATTTAAGCCCCATGACCATCTGGCAGGTCACCCAAGAAGTAGGCGAAGTACTGCAACAAGAAGGAGAAGAAAAAAGGGCAGCGGTTTTTGAAGATGGGGAAGCACCTGGTGGGAAAGAAGTAGCCCTGGAGCTGTGCATCGAAGCCGACGGGGTTATGGTCCGTCTCCAAAAGGCAAGGGAGAAACGAGGAGAAATCAAGCACATAGTAGCCTATGAAGGGAAAGAGCAAACTGGCCGGGATTGCTTCGCCTTGAAAAATAAACTTGTAGTAAGCAGCTTAAATGGAAGCCAGGCAGCCTGGGAAGAGAGCTATGCCGAGGTCGGAGGAAAATGGGATTTAAGCCAGACCCAAAAGATCTACATAGGTGGCGACGGGGCAGACTGGCCCAAGCAGGGAATAGAATACTTCCCCGGTGCCGAGTATTGCCTAGACCCATACCATTTGAGCAAGCATTTAACCGAAACTCTCTGGCACGATGAAGAAACCTTCCAGAAGGTGGCCACAGCCATTTCCCAGAGTAACTGGCAAGAAACCCAAGAAATACTTACGGAAGCAGCGAAAAAAAGCAGAGGTAACCGGAAAAAGAGGATCACCAAACTTATGCATTATCTTGGGGAAAACTGGGCGGGGATTACTACGTCGGCAGGAGCAAAACGCCTGGGTGCCATCGAAGGACAGATCCAGCACAATGTGGCCCGGCGGATGAAACGCCTGGGAGCCAGGTGGACCATTACCGGTGGAGACCGGATGGCCCGAATTTTGGCTGCGAAGGCAAACGGAAAGCTTAACAGTTACGTTTTACGCTGGCCGGTGGAACACGGAAAGCTGAAGGAGATAGCGCAGTTAAAACCAGTAGAAAAGCAAAAAGCCGGGGAAATAGGGGAATGGCTGCAGGCGACAATACCGGCACTCAAAGGGCCTTATGCTGATCGGCCGTGGATAAAGCATGTTTTACGGGAACTTGCCCGGCCAGATTTTGCTGCTATTATTTGCTAACGTTTTCCTGGTAATACTGATAGCCGGGTCCCTACATGTGTTAAATGTTTTGCGACGGGGTGGCGTATTACTGTTACCTGTTTCCCGTAGCTATCTCGCCGTTGAGTTTATCTCGATAATCTGTAGAGTAAATGTCAAGGCCGTTGCCTTGAAGCTAGCGTTTTGAGCGTTGAGGTCTCTCAACGGGAAAAGCTTTGTAGAATACCTACTAGATCTTGACACGGACAAAACAGGCTGAGATTCTTGACAGGAACGATCTAAAAGATTAGTATTTATGTGGAGGCT
>DAOURU010000290.1 GCA_030627585.1 Bacillota bacterium | reverse complement strand
TGATTCTGGTGCAAAAACCTTAAGCAAAATATCCAGACTACGCTGCTCCTTGACAGTATATGGCAATCCCAGAGCTAACCGTCAATTAATCAACAGCCAAAGCCAGTTATTATGAAGGTGATTTTACCGATTTCTTCCTTATTTTCTGCTAAATAGGGACAATAACCCCCTGTAACGAAGGTATCTTAACTTTGGCAGCTTTTTCTTCCTTTGCTTTGAGAGCGAAAAATTTCTTCAGTTGCTGGAAATTATGCGCAATGGTTTTAAGGCCCATCACCAGGGTGCACTTGACCTGGCCCCGGACGGAAAGTTTGCCGGCCCCGCGGCCGCGCTTGATGGCCGAAATGGTTCCTTCGATGGCTGCCCGCTTGCTGGTGGCCTCGCGCCGGAATTCGGGATCGGTCAGCTCTTTTCTGACCTCGGCAGCCAAAAGAGATTTCCGGTTAATTTTCAGCAAGGCTTTTTTCTTTTGGATCTTCACCAGGCACTGTTCTTTGTAAGGACACTCCTTACAGACGTGCGGATCAAACCAGGCAATGATCTCTTCTTTTCTTTCGTTAAAGAAAGTATGGACGGGAGCCTGGTTTTGAGGACAGGCGAGTACCTTCCGGTGGTTTTCAATGGTAAAGGCGGTGAGCGGAAGCTTTTTTAAAGCAGGCTTACGTCCCGTAAGATTGGTGTAGTGCATGGTAACGTCCTGCTCTTCCGCAAGTTTCTGGACCTGCGGGCTATAAAAGCCCCCGTCTTCGTAAAGATCCGTTAAGCCTGTTCTTTCTTTAATCACCGGCAGACGTTCTTCGAGTGTTTCGGGATCAGTTTTGACGTTCTTTTCCACAGTGTAATCGGTAACAAACTGGACCGGATTTTCATCAGCGCAGGTTTCGGTGACGGTATAGGTGTAACCCACGTGCTCCTTGTTCCCTTTCCGCCGGTAAGTGGCGTCGGGATCATAGGCAGACTGGAGAGAATCAGGGGAAATTTCCTTTCCTTTTTTGGCCACCCGTTTCTTTATGACGGGATCGAAAACGGTCTGTTCCGTCAGAAACCGCTTGACCAACGCCACCGGGGAAAGGCCGGCCACCTCCGGAAAAGGGGCAGCCGTATCCAGCAATTGTTGCTGGAGGTCAAGGATAAACTGGAGTTTGTCCTTGACTTCACTGGCCCGCGAACGGTAGAGAATCTCGGTTTTGAAAGCAGGCTCAGTAACCTTGCGCAGGGATTCCGGTAAGATTTCTGGCGGGCAGGCGCGAACCGCCTGTTTTAAGACGTCAAAGGCCAGTGCTAAGCGGCCGGCGCGCCTGATGTTGGGCATAATGGCGGAAGAGTCCGTGCGTTGTTCTTTCGTGTTGATTTTGGTTACGTTCAGGAAATGGGCCAGGAGTTGGTCAAACTGCCGGAAGACCAGGTCTGCTTCTTTTGGGTGGGCCAGGGTGTATTCGTAAACTTTTCTCCGAAAATCGTAGAGGGTCCGTTCGCAGATGTAAAGTTCCCCCAGGTTGCGCTGTCCTAAGGCGTAGTTCACCTGGTAGTTGAAATAATATTGTTCGAGGATCTGCTCATCGGTGTAGTCATACAGGTGTTTTAAAAATTCCAAAGAGAGGAGGATGTTCACCGGTTTATTGGGACTGCCGTTATCCGGGCAATAAAGTGGCGCAAACATCTTTTCGTCGATTTTACAAAAGACGTGTTCGTAGAATAATGGAGCCCAGCTTTTCTCCAACATGGTCCTTGTTCTGGGATGCATGTAGGTGGTGGTATTAAATAATTCGAGTTGGAGATGTGAATTGTTCTCTTTAAACACTGTATGACCCCCTGAAGTTAATTTATGTTGCTATAGCTTTAGATTGCTTTCATTATTTTTGTAATTCTACTTCATGGGAATAATTCCTTCTGGAAAGTTAATTTTTTAGGGATTTTTTTGGGGTTTTTGCACCTGAATCATTATTATATATTTCTAGGCTTTTCAGGTCAAACCTTAGAGGACGCTAGTGAGGTCTCTTCTATTTTAAGACCTCGATTACCTTATAAGTAATGTAAAGTCATTGGATGATGCTTCAGATTTAGGGCGG
>DAOURU010000257.1 GCA_030627585.1 Bacillota bacterium | reverse complement strand
TCTTTCTAAATACTCCATTGACATCCTCCGGCAACTACACTAATAACGGACTTCCACGGCCCGTGCCATACATGCATCAAGGCAGCTCTCACAAACGATGCACTTGGAGCCGTCAAAGTGAACTTCCATTTCCGGCCGTGTAACGTAAAAAGCACCGGCAGGACAAAAACTGGCGCACGCCCCGCACTGCAAGCAGCGCTCGCGGTTCCAGGCAATGGTCCCGCTCAGCGGTTCAATCTCCACCCCGGCGTTTTTCAGATATTCCAAACCCCGGTTGTAATTCTCGGAATCGCCGCTGAGTTCTAAAACCACATAACCTTCTTTGCGAGGGTTAATGTCGGCTTTGAGAAGGTTGATAACAAGGTCGTAATCCTTAACTAAACGGTAGATGATCGGTTGATCCACAATCGGGGAGGAAAAACGTAAAACAATTTTGTTGACAACCAAGGCAAAAACCCCCTTAACTGTTGTTCTTTCTTTCTTCCAAACCTTTTAGAGTAATCCCTGATTCCGTCCCAGGCAACAACTGGACGGGTTCGGTAAGCAGAAACCGGCCGCCTTTAATCCATTCCTTCAAAAGCTGAGCAATTTCCCGCGCTTTAAAATAACTGGAGAGGGGGGTAGTCGGCACTTCTTTTCCATTAATCACGATTTGGCCGGATCTCAACTGGGCGTAACTCGCGCTTCCAAGCACTTCTCCGGTATTGTTGGGATAGGCGGAACTATAATCCACTACAGGAGCGTAGATCTCTTCATCTTTAACGGCGGTACAGAGTAGAATTTCTTCATTTAAAACCGGAATCGGAATTCCAATGCCAACCGCCAGGCTCGCACCATAACCGGGAAAACTCGTCCCCCGCAGCCAGCGCGGGCTCATCTGTTTGAGGTCCCCGATAACAGCAAGGGTGGCGGCGCCTGTTAAGGGAACGCCATTCTCTCCTCTCGGGACGCAAGGATTATGCTGCGTCCCGTGCCAGGCCACATAGCCAACTCCTCCGCCGAGGAAAACTTTTGTCCCGATTCCGATCGTTCGGTAATAAGGGTCATTTAAAAGGGGGCTGAGCTGTCCTGAAGTCGAGAAGCTGGCGTTCCCCAAATTTGGTTTGAGCACTCCCATGTAAGTGTAAATTGTACGGTTCGATAAATTAACGGCCACATTATAATTTTGATAAGCATTGCGGGGATTAAAAAGAATGGCGTTATTAACATCTGCCAGCGTAATCCAGCTTTCGATGCGGCGCCGCGGGTAGCAATCTGTTCCATAGCCTAAAGCCTCAAGTTTTACAGGGTTCCCGGCAACCAGGTCTTCGATCACATGGCCTCCCCCGTAAAGGAAACGACCGGGGTAAATGCGGTTTTCCGGATCGCTTTCCGGCAGTTCCGTAGCACCCAGATAGGCATCAACGGTAGCGATTCCTCCGTACGCCGGAACCCCGTTTAAATACACCTTCTTCATTTTAATGCGAGGTTTGGGATGACCAAAATTTAAAAAAACACCGCTGGAACACATGCTGCCAAAAGTACCTGTGGTAACCACATCAACCTCTCGCGCCGCTTTCTCCAATCCCTTTTCTGCAACAAGGTCTATAACCTCTTCTGCTGTAACAACAACGGCCTCCCCCCGCTTAATTCTGGCGTTAATTTCCGCATACGTTTTTTGAACTGCCATATCCACGAGCACCTCCCTGGAATCTCCTCACCTCTAAAAGGCAAAAATAAGACCTCTTTCGAGAGAAGAGGTCTGTCGCTGCGCTTTATTCCCTCTTATCTCCCAGAACTTAACATTCTGCAGGAATTGGCACCGCCACCCCTCCCAATCATACCGGGGCCGGTTGCCGGGTTTCATTGGGCCCGTCCCTCCACCGCTCTTGATAAGAGAATACTACTTTATTCAATTAATTAAATTAATTGTTGCGCCATGAACTACCATAGCATACAAAAATAAAGCTGTCAAGTAAGTCCCAGCTCAAATTACTCATTTGTCTTCGGGCTTGCCTGCGGACTTGCCTGCGGTTCCTTGACCGCCTCTTCCACCTGCTCTTTCGCCTCCGTTGAAGCTTTGCGGAATTCTCTAATCGTTTTCCCCAGGGATTTTCCTACATCCGGAAGCTTGCCGGGCCCGAAAATAATCAAAACAACCGCCAAAATTGCAATAATTTCCCACGGCCCGATGCTCGGCAACAAACCAAACATAATTTTCTCACCTCCTATTCATCATTAATTCTCTCTTTAGGACCTGATTCCTGCTTAAGCTGTTTTTTCAAACCGTTCTAAGATAATTTTATGATCTACCAGAGCGAGCTCTTTAATCCGCGCCTCAAGGATCAACTGCCGCCCGAAAATATCCTGCAATAAAAGCCCCTTTTCGTGAGG
>DAOURU010000339.1 GCA_030627585.1 Bacillota bacterium | reverse complement strand
GAGAGAGTCACCAAAAAGAGGAGGTTCGCCCCGGGGAACGCCTGATAGCTTACGAGCAGGATGGCTATATCTGGATCGTCAAGGCCTCCGGTGCAGGAGCGCGCAAAATCAGCAAAACTGGAAACCTCATGCTGGGGTCTTGGGCGCCGGCGGGCGAAAGAATCGCGGTTTTAACCGCTGTCAACCGCAGTGGGGAGTGGGCGTCCGGTTACGCCGGGGTTCTGGATCTCAAGGGCAAAATCAAGCCCGTTTTAGGGCCGCAGGGCCCCCTTGTTCAGGAACCGGGAGAAATGGCTTGGCTGCCTGACGGAAAATCGCTCGTTTTGGCGAGTCTGGATACGCTCTGGCTGGCGCGGGAGAAGGGGGATGTTTTCCGCGCCGAGGTGCTTCATTCCACACAGAAAAGCGGGAACGAAAGGGTCTGGCACCCCCGGCATGTACCGCGGGAAAACAGGATCAGCTTCTGGATCACCGCCAGCGAAGGGGAAGGAGGCAGGGTGAAGGCCCGCCTGGTTACTCTTTCCCCAGCCGGAGGAGCGCCGGAGGAGCTTTTCAGCCAGGAGATTTGGGCGAGCGGGCAGGTTCCTATTGATGTTATCTGGTCCCCGGACGGGAGATACGGGCTCATTTACACCGAACCTGCCGGGGGCGGGGACTGCTGGTGGCTTTTAGACCGGAAGACAGGCGCAAAAAAGGCTGTTCTCTCTGCGATGGCGGGCGATCTTCAATGGCTGCCCGGGGGGGACTCCCTTGTTTACGCGCCCCAGGCCCAGCTGCAGGTTCCCAAATACGAAATGCTGAATGTGGCAACGGGCAAGACCTCTCCTTTTGTAGAGCAACTGCCGAGCTGGGTGAACTGGATCGAGGTATCCCCGGACGGCAAGAAGATTCTTCTTGCAAAGGCGACCGGGGAAAATGAATTCAAGTGGGATATTTACGTTGCCGAAGCGGACGGGTCTTCCCCCAGGAAAGTGGCGGCCGGAGCCGGCGAAGCGGCCTGGCAGCCGTAATTTTTTCCCCGCTTTTCTGCCTTAGAAATATGATCCGGGTCATCCCTGCGCTCGCTCCGTGTGCTTTTACTTGGCTCGCCCTAAGACTCGTCGCAGTGGTGAGCCGACCGCCCTCAAGGATTAGTTTTCTATGGAAGTACAGGCAGAATCACTGGTTATACCCGATACGCAGTTCAGGAGATATGAGAAAAATTACTTGTCGACAACAGGGTTAACAAATTTATAAAATATGAAAGGGGCGAAAGCGGGATGCTGCGAGCCCCTTTCCCTTGTTTTTGTACTGAGGTGATGTTATTTGCCGGGGAAGGAAGATAGAGCCGTGAAAAAGGCGATTGATTTTTTCAGCTCCATGCGGGTGGGACTCGCGCTGCTTATTATTATCGGGGGAATTGCTGCCGTAGCCGCTCTGTTATCCCTGGACGGCTTTTACCACACCTGTTTTTTCAAGTCGCTGCTGGCACTGCTTTTTTTGAACATGCTGCTTTGCACCTCAAAACGCTGTAAAGTAATTTTTTCCACGCGCAGGGGTTTGCGACAGG
>DAOURU010000117.1 GCA_030627585.1 Bacillota bacterium | reverse complement strand
TCTACTACCACTATCAAAATGAGCACTACGTGATCACCGAGGATGCTCGAATAGCTGCAGATATGGTTACTGTAACTCCAGAAATTAGTGGCAAGCTCCTCGAGTGGAACATTAAAGAAGGAGATGTCGTCCGAGCAGGACAGGTGATCGGACGGCAAGACCTAAGCTCGGTTCTTACTTCGGGTTCAGTCAATCCCCAGACGATGGAAGCAGTGGCTGGAGTAATGGCAGAAAAGGCGGTACTCAAGGCCCTGATCAGCGGTCTGGTAGTGCAGTCGAAAGCTGTCGTCGGTCAGATGGCCACACCGGGAATGTCACTGGCGGTGATTGCAGATATTGAAAACCTCTACGTCAGTGCTAACATCAAGGAAGTGGCAATAAGAAAGGTCAAGGTGGGACAGCCGGTCGAGATCAAAATCGATGCTTATCCTGGTCGTGTCCTCAGCGGCAGGGTGGAGAACATCGGAATGGCGACAACCTCAGTTTTTTCTCTCCTACCTGCGCAAAACTCCAATGGCAACTACATCAAGGTGACTCAGGTGATTCCCGTGAAGATCCGGATCATCTCCAGACATAACCTGAAAAAACTGATGCCAGGAATGAATGTGACCGTAAAAATTCATGTCGATGAAGCAAGCTCTTCTTGAGAAAAGGGGGAACTGGCAAGTGAGAAACTGGAGAAAGAAGATTGCTGCTTTATTATCACTGGTGCTTTTATTTTTAACCGCGGGGTGTAACAGGACAACGCCCGGGAAGGTGACAGTTGAAGTTTTTACAGCCGAAGAGAGCAAGATTACGAGAGACGTAGAAATCACCGGTGCTTTGACTCCCAACAGGATCGTCAACATTTACTGCAAACTGTCAGGAGTAATGGAATCAATAGGTGATGATGTAGGTGATCAGGTGGCAGCGGGTCAGCTTCTCCTCCAGCTCGACACAAAAGAACTGAACGCTCAGCTCAAGCAGGCAAAAGCTGCGGTCGAGGTGGCAAAAACTCAGGCAGAAGAGGCACAAATCGGCATTGAGGCGGCTCAGGTAGAGCTTAACCTCGCTCAGAAAAGCTATGAGCGCATCAAACAACTGGCCGATGCAGGTGCTGCTCCTCAGAGCCAACTTGATGAGGTCGAAAGCAGGCTGGAAGGAGCAAAGAAAAAATATCAGGATCTGGTGAAGAAGTATGAAGCGGCAAACCGCACGATCACCGTGCAACAAGCAGCTTCCGAGGTTATCAGTGCCCAGATCAGCAACAGCAGGATCACCAGCCCGATCAACGGGGTGATCACCAACCGCAACATCAATCCTGGAGAACTGGCCGCGCCCGGAGTGCCCCTTTTGACAATCGCCGAGGTAGGAGTTCTCAAACTCCAGGGAATGGTGTCTCAGGAAGTAGTGCCTTTCCTTTCCGGGGGACAGAAGGTCAAA
This sequence comes from Bacillota bacterium, assembly GCA_030627585.1. Lineage (GTDB taxonomy): Bacteria > Bacillota > DSM-12270 > Thermacetogeniales > Thermacetogeniaceae > Ch130. The sequence goes on along the minus strand of DAOURU010000117.1, from coordinate 3,434 downwards.
GTGGAGGTTGACGCCCTCCCAGATAAAACTTTCCAGGGAGAAATCAGTTGCCTGGGACCAGTGGCGGTCACGACTGGTCAGTACTTCCCCGTAGAGATCACCATCCCTGGGAAAAACGGACTGATGGCAGGGATGACGGCACAGGCAGTGATCCAAATTACCACACCCAAGGGTATCGTTATCCCCTCGAAAGCAGTAAGAAACGAAACTGGAAAAACATACGTCTTTGTGGTCAGCAACGACAAGGTTTTGCGAAAACCTGTAAAGTTGGGTTTGGAAGGCAATGGAATGGTAATGGTCGCCGAGGGGCTGCGGCCTGGTGAACAGGTTGCTGTGAGCAATGTGAGTGTCCTCCAGGATGGCATGGCAGTAGCTGTAGTTTCTTCAAAGAAAAACTGAAAGGGTCGACTTGGTAAATGTCGACGCCTCTACCAGGCTCGTCCTAGTCGTGTTTTCGAGCGCGTTGAGCCAGACAGGCTGGCGAAGATTGTGGTGTTCTCACCTTACCTTTTGATCTTGGTGTACAGTTCTCTAATCAGCTTGAAATCCTGCCAGACCAGTTTCTTTTTGCTGGCATCCCGGAGCAAGGCCGCGGGATGAAAAGTGGGAATGATTTTTGTCCCTGCTTGTACTATAGAGTTAGTTTTAATTAGCTCCAAGCCAACAGAGTCGATCCTTGACAACCACATAGGAATCCCGGGGCAACTTGGATAAATATTCCTCGTAAAGGCAGGGGGCTCAATCACTATCCTTTGAGTTGTCCTTCTCTTTCCAGTAAAGGCGGATTTTATCGCCGTTTTTAAGGGGTGTCGTAAACTGTGCTTGTTGCCCGTTCAGGAGCATGATCAGGCGGGCGCCAGGGTAAGGCGGCCTTTGCTCGAAAGAAACATATTTAAAAATATCAGCTAAAATTGGTTTATAAAAGGGACCGCTGCTGATTGTAATTTCGTCCCCATCCTCTACAACTTCCTCAAGATTAACCTCTCTTCCGTTTTTTAAAATATGTTTACTCCCTCCAGTTAAAGTAATGCACTCGCCGTTAACGAAAACGCTAATTTCTTCTTGAGCAGATTTATAACTCTCCCCCTTTAACAAATCTTTAATCCTGCATAGAACAGGAGAAGGGTTATAAACAAGTCTATCGCCATCATCAATTTCATCTTCAAGCCGAGCAAGATCATGATTTTTGAAGATCATATAAGAGAAACAGGCTATTTCCCTTGTTTCTCCGTTTAAAGTAATTTTTAAAACCACCGGCAATAGCTGGGATTCCGAAAAACCTAATGCAAGTAAGGCATCAAAAATTGTTTTAATTGCACGCCAACTCACCCGGTCATGGTCTGCCAGGGGCGTATCCAGTGTTGCCGGTTGCCCATTCAACAAAATCAGAGGGCCTAAAGTTTTAGGAATTTCGTGATATCGAATTGTGATAGAAGGCAACTCGGAAGGCAAAACATCTTTCACTAGGGCGGCAGCATCAGGGCCTGGTTCTGATTCTCCAACGTTAATTACGGCATTGAGCGGCAAAGGGGTATCCAGGCTCGCCGGGGCTCCATTTAAAGAAATTTCCGCCGGCTTTCCCATTTTTCCTTTAATTACGTGGATTTTTCCATTGACTTCTACCGTCAGAGGAAGACCCGGCTTCCCAAGTAATTCTGTAAACCCCATTCCTGCCGCCAGTAAAGCATCGGCAACCGTAGCATTTGCTCCCCGGAATAACCTCACACTCTTGCCGTTAACTTGAACCTGACTGAGACCAAGAACCTGGGGACGTGCAGCCATCATGGCAATTCCCAGGGGGGTCACTCCCTCCGGGCCTGCTAAAATAGGTCTTAAACCCGCCACTCCTTCAGAGCCCCGAACCGCAACCCGCTGCCTGGGGAGACTCAATATAAGCGCCAGTTCCTCCGTGAGGCAGGGCGTCAAGCTTCCCCCTCCAATACAAATAACAGCCTGGGGAGAGCACTGGTTCAGCTCAAGAATGGCCTCACCAATACGACGGGCTATTTCCTTAATTGTCTCTCTTAAAGAAGCTATGATTTCTTCGCTGGAAACTTTCTGCCGAGCCCCTAAAATATCTTTGAAGGAAATAAACTGTTTTTCTCTTAATTTTCGTTTAACTTGTTCTCCAACCATAAAATCTAAAAGATATAAACTGCATAATTTCTCTGTAACCTCATCACCGGCAAGGGGGACCATCGAATAAGCAATTACACTGCCTCCGGCCGTAATTGCAATATCAGAGGTGCCGGCTCCAATATCAACCAAAGCAAGGTTTAACTGGCGCATCGTGGGTGGAATAATGTATTCCAGGGCAGCAATTGGCTCAAGTGTTAGGACTTCTATTTCCAAGCCCGCCCGTTCTAAAACCGCGATTAAGGAATCCACTACGATTTGGGGCAAGAAGGTTGCAATCAGATCCACTCCGAGCAACTTTCCCCTATGACCAACGGGATTTCCAATTGCTTCTCCATCCAGGAAGTATGCAACAACACTGTAACCCACGCAATAATAGTTGTCTTTTCTTTCTTTGCTCTGGGCCAAAGACTGCTGGGCAGCCCGAATTGCCTCCAGTTCTAAACTTCGCACCTCTTCATCTTTAATCTCATACCATGGCGAAATATTTCGTTCGAACCTTTCGCGCATCGTTATTAAAGCTCTTCCGGCAGCAGCAACAGCGACTTTTTCTAAAGTACAACCTAATTTTTTTTCAAGTTGTTGCTTGACCTTAATTACAACTTCGGCTACCTGGTTTACGTCGTGTATCTGACCGTCCAGCATTGCTCTTCCCCGGTGTTCTTCTTTAACCGCAGCAAGTACCTTGTTGGAACCTTCGGGGTCTATCTGGAGCACCAATCCTACTACAGATCTCGTCCCAGTATCTAACGCAAAAATAGTTTTAGGTTCTGTCCCCATGATCCCCACCCGTTTAGGCACCTGATAATTTTACAAAATTTTCATTAAAAATTTTAAATAAACTTTAATTTATTTGTTCAATCTAATCTTAGATTCCTTATTGGAGGTAGCTGAAAATAATGAATTTAAGACAAGTTTTTTGGGGTTTAACTCTCGGTTTAGCTTTATCTTGAGCGCTTCTTCCTGCAGCACTTGCAAATTCGCTGCAAAACGCTGATAGCCAAATAGAAGCCGCAACGCATGCCTGGCTGGATAACAGCGAAAACTGCTGGTCGGGCAAGACTCTTTTAGTCAAGGTTACCGCCTACTGTCCATGTCCCCTTTGTTGTGGTAAAAGCGACGGAATTACAAGTACCGGTATACATGCTCGGCCGAACCATACAATCGCTGTTGATCCCCAAGTCATTCCTTTAGGAAGCAAGGTTTATTTAGGAGGAATCGGCACCTTTTTCGCGGAGGATACCGGGGGTGCTATTAAAGGTAAGAAAATAGACCTGTTTATGGAAAATCACGACAGC
>DAOURU010000203.1 GCA_030627585.1 Bacillota bacterium | reverse complement strand
TTTAATATTTAGATATTCCAAACTTCAGCAAAAAAGTGCTGTACCACATTATTGGTTCGGAATACCAAGGAAAAAGCTTGAATCATATCCTGCTGATAATCTCTTCTTAGTGTTAATCTGTGGATCAGAAAAACATGTTTTTATTATTCCGGGGAATTATTTTAAAAAGTTGCTAAGAAACGTTAATACTGCAACTGACGATAACTGGAAATTTAATATTTATAATCGCGATAATACTTTTCAACTATGGGTAACAGGAAAACCTTTGCTAGATATTCATAAGTTTTTAAATAATTATGACTTATTGAATACTAGTGCGAAAAATCAGGATGTGACCGGAGTTCATCCTGACCTGTTATTCACCTGTCCGGAAACCGGGGCAAGGCTTTTGAGGCGACTGGGAGAAAAGTGCGAAGCTACTGGGGTGCTTTGCGCGCCGGATGGGTTGGGTAAATGCCACGCCACGGGTCAGCGCGTGCGACGCTCGCTGCTGGCGACGGATGAGATCACAGGCCTGACGGCGCAAGAGAAGCTGCTGCGCCCGTGTGAGCGGACGGGCAAGAAGACGGCGCCGGCCAACCTTGCTCGGTCTCAGGTGAGCGGCGCTCTCGTCCTGCGCGATCTCTTGGTTCCCTGCGAGGTGAGCGGAGCGCTGGCGCTTCCTGATGAGCTTAAACGCTGCGCCGTTACAGGCAAGCGCGTGCTTCCCTGGCTCCTGGAGAAGTGCGAGGCCACAAATCACAATGTTCTTGTGGAGCTGCTCGAAAGGTGTGAAGTGACCGGAAAGCGTGTTCTGCGGTCACATTTAGCGTTTTGCAAGAGGTCGGGGAAAAAGGCGCTGAGCACTCTGTTCGATTATTCCGGTCTTTCCGGCGAAGCAGGGTTGGCTGAATTGTTGCAGCCGTGCGCAGTCACAAGCAGGCGTTTGTTTCCTGACGAGATGGTTACTTTGAGCGATGGCCGGCGCGTGGGTAAGGACCGGTTATTCTGCTGCCCGGGTTGCGGGAAGACGACAGACTGCGGCGAGGTGTTTCAGTGCCGCTACTGCAACCAACGTTTCTGCGCCGCCGAAGGGGAGAACTCCTTTTGCAGCTACTGCCGAACATTATTAATTAAGCACCAAGGGCAACCCCTACCGAAAGAGGCCGTTGAAGCCTTGCGGCCGCATTATCCTCCGTTGCGGCGCGGCTGGTATGTATTAAGCCACAGTCTTATTTTCGTTGTGGGCCATGGCACCATCTGGCTGCCGGGCAGGAAACCGACCCTGCTAATCTTCAAGCGCAAGGGCAGTACGTTGCATGAATCCTTCGAGGATGCTCCCTTATTTATTCGAACCATAACGAGAGGTATATAGGGAAGATAGGGAACAACTTAATATGAGCTGCCTGACTTCCTCCAGCTGTTCAACATCGCTCCTTACTTCTTCTTTTGCCTTACTCAGCAAGCCATTTTTTGGGTCAAACAGACCGGCAATCCAGCCCCATTTCCTTGAACAGGGGATAATTTTATGTGGACCTAAGGTCTTGTAGTTTCAGGGATTCGAGAAAAGGTATGTTTTCCTGCTTTTTTATACTGATTCGCAGAAATTTTTCGGATCTTGGCTAACGCTCACATGACGGGAGGTTAAGGTATCGGTGGGATGCCGCTGTGACCACAGTTCCCCCGCTGCGCCGGGCCAGGGCGAGGGCGCAGCAGCCGGCGTAGGAAACGGCGTGTTTTGCCTTGATCTCCGCCGCCGCGAGGGCAAGGCCCCGGTCGGCGTCTACAACCGCAACCGGAAGGGCATCCAGCGCAGCCAGAAGTTTGCGCCTGCCTCTCGCCCCGGCCTTCCGCTGGGTGATGTAGGCGACTTCCCCAAGGTTGACGGCAGACAGGATCAGGGATGCCTTTCCTGCAGCAGCTTCCCGGAGCAGTCCCTCCACCTGGGCTGCCCCTTCTTCATCCTGGAAGTACGCCAGCACCGCGTAGCTGTCCAGCACGTAGCTCTTCACGGGCAGCTTCCTCCTTCCTGGCATCCAGCAGCTCTTCCACCAGGGGAAAGCCCTTGAGCATCCCCCTGAAAGCAGCAATCGGATCCTCGGGGAGAGGTGTGATCACCAGGCCCTCCTCCCCTTCCACGAGGAGGACCTTGCCTCCCGGGCGAATTTTGAACTTTGCGCGCAGTTCCTTCGGTATGACCACCCACCCTTTTTGTGATACGGTAGCAATATAGGGCATACCTCTGAGCCTCCCTGGATAACTTCTCACTCACCAGTATAACCCTGCCGGGGCACGGTCGTCAAGCGCAGCTAACTGCAAAGGCGATCACCGACATCCTTTCACAGGTACAATTAAGTGAGGAAAGTTCCGAGGGATGCTTTCCCGAAGGAGGGGGCAGAAAACAGTTGGCGGCGCAGCAGGAGAGGCAGCAGCGGCGGGAGGTGCCGCCCTCAAGCTGCCGGCAGAGGGCACGGAAGGTTCTGGTGTGGTGCTCGGGCGGAGTGAAGTTGCTCAAAACAATCGGGTCGTAGCGCCAGAGGACGCGCTCGGGAGAGTACCTCCTGGAGAGGGCCTTGAAAGTTGCCAAAGTCCCGGCAGGCGCGGGAACCCGCGGCTCCAGCACTACACCTGAGTCCGCAGTTCCAAATAGCGCTCACGACTCATCCCTGCGGTTTTTAAATTCGTTAAGATGTGGGTTACAGGCACCTCACGTGAGCTTTTCTTAATCACAACCGGTCGCTTCGCCCCTGGCTTCGTCAAAATCAGGTGGTCCCCCTTTTGGCGTTTGATGGTAAAGCCGTCTAGCTCGAAAATTTTGACCAGCTTCTGATAGGGAATGGGTGTAATCTTACGAGAAGCCATAGCCCTGTTTACCCGAGGGCGACCAGTTCAGCTGAGACCGGTTGACGCGGTAGCCAGGTCCCATCCTGCCGGAGGTAGCCCGCTTCCTCTAAAACCTCCTCCAGGGTCCCCATCGCTTCACATTCGTCGAGGAAAGCCTCCAAAGCCTCTCGAAGAGAATCCTTCGCTTCGGTGATCGTCTCCCCAAAGCTTGAGACTTCCAAGTCTGGGCAGAGACCCACGTACAGATCACCTTCGCGGAAGATTTCCACCCGCACGACGACGCGCTGTTTCATATCTTTCACACTCCTCTTACCTCCACGAACTCTTATTTTCATCTACATTATACCGGTTATATTATACCAGTTTCCTGATCTATAATGCGAAGAATGCGAAGGTGCCCCCAAACATTGCGCCCTTTGCTGGGTTACAACCAACAACCCCGGAGTCACCATCCAATAATCGCAAGCTCAGAAAAGGGGTAGTGAGAAACATTCCTCGTCACCAGGGCCAGTTTCCGGGAGATTGCCA
>DAOURU010000035.1 GCA_030627585.1 Bacillota bacterium | reverse complement strand
TTAATATTATGGGTTTTTGCAAGGAATTCAACGAGCGTACCGCCGGGGAGGCGGGAATGATTATTCCCGTTGAGGTTACAATCTACCAGGACCGTTCCTTCAGCTTTATCTGCAAGACACCGCCGGCATCAGTTCTTTTAAAAAAGGCGGCAGGGATTGAATCCGGTTCTGGCGAGCCCAACCGGAGGAAGGTTGGAGAGGTGACGCGCGCGAAAGTGAGAGAGATTGCCGAATTTAAGATGCGGGATCTCAATGCAGCAAATCTTGAGGCTGCAACAAGAATAATTGAGGGGACAGCCCGCAGCATGGGGCTGGGAGTCGTTGACTAGGAGCGATTAGGACAGGAAAGAGTGGGAGGAGCAGTCCGCGCGAACCACGAAGGAGGCAAGAAAGATGCCGAGGAGAGGCAAAAAATACCAGGAAGCTTTAAAGCAAATTGACCGGTATGAGCTGTACGAAGCCGAGGATGCCTTGAAACTGGTGAAAGAAGCCGCTCCCGCCAGGTTTGACGAAACTGTAGAGGTATCTGTGCGGTTGGGAATCGATCCCCGCCATGCCGATCAGCAGGTGAGGGGAGCAGTAGTGCTTCCTCATGGTACGGGAAAATCCCGGAAGGTGCTTGTTTTCGCGAAGGGTGAAAAGGCCCAGGAGGCGGAGGAAGCGGGGGCCGACTATGTTGGAGCGGAAGAATTGATTGAAAAAATCCGGGGCGGCTGGCTGGACTTTGAAGTTGCAGTGGCTACTCCTGATATGATGAGTTCTGTAGGAAAATTGGGGAAATTGCTCGGACCCCGCGGGCTGATGCCGAATCCGAAGACAGGAACGGTCACTTTCGACGTGGGCCGGGCGGTTAAGGAGATCAAGGCAGGCAAGATCGAATACCGCACAGATAAGACGGGAATTTTGCACGCCCCGATCGGGAAGGTCTCTTTCCCCCTCGAGAGCTTGGTTGAAAACTTTAGAATCCTGATGGAAGCGGTAATCAAGGCGAAGCCTGCCGCGGCTCGGGGTCAGTATTTAAAAAGCATTACCGTTTCTTCGACAATGGGTCCGGGTGTAAAAGTTAACCCCCAGAAGGCTGCCGGGTAAAACGCCGGCAGGTTCAAAAAAGGTCTTTATCAAAAGCTTGACTGAGGCTGCATTGTTTGCTATGCTAAATGAGCGACCGGAGACAGTAGGTGCCGGAAAGGGCTTAAAGGATCACAATGCCTACCGAGGTCAGAGGGTTTAAGGCAAACCAAAAACCTCTTGCTTGGATATCGGTGCCCTCTGCTGTTTGCGGAGGGTTTACTTTTTCATTAGGAGGAGCAAGATGCTGAGAATTGACGAAAAAAAGAAGATTGTAGCAGAACTAGAAACAAAGCTCAAGTCCTCCCGCGCGGCTATTTTTGCCGATTACCGGGGCTTAAATGTAGCCGAGGCGGATGAACTCCGGAGGGCGTTTCGGGAGGGCGGTTCCGAAATTCGTGTCATAAAAAATACTTTAATGCGGCGCGCGGCCAGGCAGAGCGGGTTCGAAGAAATTGAGCAGTTTCTGACAGGCCCAACTGCAGTTGCCCTTAATTTCGAGGACCCTGTCGTACCGGCCAAGCTGTTAATGGGTTTTGCCAAAAAAAACCGCAACCTGAAAATCAAGGGCGGGGTGATCGAAGGCAAGGTTGTAGGGGTAAAAGAGATAAAGTACTTGGCCGACTTGCCGGGCCGCGAAGTTCTGATTGCGCAGGTAATGGGAGGTTTTACCGGCCCCCTCGCAGGGTTGAGTTTCGCTTTACAGGGTTTCTTGCGAAAGCTGGTCTACGCCCTGCGGGCAGTTCAAGAAAAAAATGTTGCCGGATAAACTTCGGGTAAATTATCCGAAACTCGAGTTAAAAATTTTTTAAAATCAGTTAGGAGGTTTACAATGAGCAAAGTAGCAGAAATTATCGAAGCGGTGAAGGGGATGACAGTTCTCGAGCTGGCAGAACTTGTCAAAGCCCTGGAAGAAGAATTTGGCGTGAGCGCTGCCGTCCCGGTTGCAGTGGCTGCAGGACCCGCGCCTGCAACTGCGGAGGCCCCGGCTGAGGAAGAAAAAACGGAATTTGATGTTATTTTGAAGGCTGCCGGTGAAAAGAAAATCAATGTTATCAAAGTGGTCCGGGAGATTACAGGGCTTGGACTCAAAGAAGCGAAAGAACTGGTTGACAGTGCTCCCAGGCCGGTGAAAGAAAAAGTCGGCAAAGAAGAAGCGGAAACCATCAAGGGAAAACTTCAGGATGTCGGCGCCGAGGTGGAAGTAAAGTAATTAATTTATTAAAAAATTTTTCCGGCAAAGAGACTCTCTCGCAGGAGACAAAGGAGTCTCTTTGCCTCTTTAGTATTGTTGCTTTAGTACTGTTGTCTGTTGTATTGTTGTCTGTCGCCCCAGACAGAACTTAACTCGCCCCAGACAGAACTTAAGCAGATCCAGGAAAAATTAAAGAGACTCTCCGGCTATCTCGTCCTTGGCAAAAAAGGTTTCTGACATCCTCAAATATGCCCCTTCAGTAAGATTTTACCATGAATGATCCCTGTAATTTGTATCCCTTCAGCAGATTTTAAATTGAGCGAAGCGCGGATTATTATTGACAACGCATGGTTTTCATGCTATCATTTTAGAATGTCTATTAAGTCTGTTATTATCTTTTTCTGGCAAAGAATAGTTTGAAAATAGGAAAGCAAGGGTATAATGTAGGTATCTTGCACAAAAAACGAGTGTGAAAAAACATATGGAGCGAGAAGTTTAACTTTTTTAGCAAAGGTGAGGGATAGTGCCATGGCTTATCCGTATCCGATTCAGGCAGGACAGCACCAGCGTTGGAGTTATGGGCGCATTTCCGAAGTTTTGGAAATGCCAAATTTAATTGAAATTCAGCAGCGCTCTTATCAATGGTTTTTAAAGCTTGGATTGCGCGAGCTGTTCCGCGATGTTTCACCAATCCAGGATTTTACAGGAAACCTGGCTCTTGAGTTTATAGATTATACATTAGGGGAACCAAAATATACAGTTGAGGAATGCAAGGAACGGGATGTTACTTTTGCGGCTCCCCTTCGGGTGAAGGTTCGCCTTACCAACCGGGAGACCGGGGAAATTAAGGAACAAGATGTTTTTATGGGAGATTTTCCCCTCATGACTGAAAAGGGAACCTTCGTTATTAACGGGGCGGAGCGAGTGATTGTGAGCCAGCTTGTCCGTTCGCCGGGTGTTTACTATCATGCAAGCAGCGATGTCGCAGGAAAGAGAATCTTTGGCGCCACAGTAATTCCGAACCGGGGTGCCTGGCTGGAACTGGAAACAGATCTGCATGATGTAGTCTACGTGAGGGTTGATCGAACACGGAAGCTTCCTGTAACTGTTTTGATGCGTGCCCTGGGGTATGCGACAAATGCAAGCATTCTCGAACTCTACGAAGACGACGAAAGCATCAAAGCAACATTGGAACGGGATAGTACGCGGTCTCATGAAGAGGCGCTGGTAGAAATTTATAAACGCCTGCGGCCTGGCGAACCACCGACTATAGACAGTGCAAGAACACTTTTAGAAGGGCTCTTCTTTGATTCGCGCCGTTATGATCTCGGTTATGTGGGGCGCTATAAATTAAATAAAAAGCTTAAATTGGATGTCCCGCGGGAGACCAGGTGCCTGACGAAAGAGGATATTATTAAAGTCATCGGTTACCTTCTGAAACTGATGCAGGGCGAAGGACAGGTAGATGATATCGACCATTTAGGAAACCGGCGCCTGCGCTCGGTGGGGGAACTGCTCCAAAATCAGTTTCGAATTGGCCTGGCGCGGATGGAAAGGGTTGTTCGGGAACGAATGACCATCCAGGACGTGGATACCATTACCCCTCAGGCTTTAATCAACATCCGGCCGGTAGTTGCGGCAATTAAAGAATTTTTCGGGAGCAGCCAGCTTTCCCAGTTTATGGACCAAACAAATCCGCTTGCTGAATTGACTCATAAGCGCCGGTTAAGTGCCCTCGGGCCGGGCGGTTTGAGCCGGGAACGGGCCGGTTTTGAAGTACGGGACGTCCATCATTCCCACTACGGAAGAATGTGCCCGATTGAAACTCCTGAGGGTCCGAATATTGGTTTAATTGGATCCTTGAGTACGTATGCCCGCGTCAACGAATACGGGTTTATCGAAACCCCTTACCGGAAGGTAGATAAAGAGAAGGGGGTTGTAACAGATGAGATTGTTTATCTCACTGCTGATGAAGAGGATGAATATGTAATTGCGCAAGCAAACGCGCCGCTGGATGAAGAAGGCCGTTTTATCTTGCCGCGCGTCAACGCCAGGCGCGGCCAGGAAATCACGGTTGTTTCCTCTTCAGAAGTTGATTACATGGATGTTTCGCCAAAACAGGTGGTTAGTGTTGCCGCCGCTTTAATCCCGTTTTTGGAGCATGATGACGCCAACCGGGCTTTAATGGGGGCAAACATGCAGCGCCAGGCTGTTCCGCTCCTGCGCGCGGAACCCCCGCTGGTAGGCACCGGGATTGAGCATCGCGTTGCTCGAGATTCGGGGGTTGTGATCACAGCCAAGCATGACGGAATCGTCCAGAGTGTAACCGCCGAAAAAATTTGCATCAAACGCTCCGATGGGGCCCTGGATACGTACCACCTTACTAAGTTTATCCGGTCTAACCAGGGGACATGTATCAATCAAAAACCTATTGTTGCCAAGGGCCAGCATGTTGCCGCGGGAGATGTTATCGCCGATGGCCCCTGCACCTCAGGAGGGGAACTGGGACTCGGACGGAATGTTTTAGTTTCTTTTATGCCCTGGGAGGGGTACAATTTTGAGGATGCCATTCTCATCAGTGAAAAGCTTGTAAAAGAAGATTTCTTTACATCAATTCATATTGAGGAGTATGAGTGCGATGCCCGGGATACCAAACTGGGGCCCGAAGAAGTTACCCGGGACATCCCCAATGTGGGCGAGGATGCTCTGAAAGACCTGGATGAAAGAGGGATTATCCGGGTTGGAGCTGAAGTAAGGCCGGGTGATATTCTGGTTGGGAAGGTTACGCCAAAAGGCGAAACCGAGTTAACTGCCGAGGAGCGCCTGCTCCGGGCAATTTTTGGTGAAAAGGCGCGTGAAGTAAGGGATACCTCTTTGCGCGTACCTCACGGAGAATCAGGCCGGGTAGTTGATGTGAAAGTATTTGCACGGGAAAAAGGTGATGATCTTCCACCCGGTGTGAACCAACTGGTGCGGGTCTGTGTTGCCCAAAAAAGGAAGATTTCCGTGGGGGATAAAATGGCGGGACGGCACGGCAATAAAGGGGTAATTTCCCGAATTTTGCCTGAAGAGGATATGCCCTTTTTGCCTGACGGCACTCCTGTCGAAATTGTCTTAAATCCTTTAGGTGTTCCGTCGCGGATGAACATCGGACAGGTGCTGGAGTGCCACCTGGGCTGGGCCGCTCATGAATTAGGGGTTTACGTAGCCTCTCCCGTTTACGACGGGGCGCGGGAAAACGATATCATCGAAACTTTGAAACGTGCTCAATTGCCTTCCGACGGAAAAACGGTTTTATACGACGGGCGGACGGGCGAACCGTATTCCAATAAAGTTACCGTGGGCTACCTTTACATGCTGAAACTCGCCCATCTTGTCGATGACAAGATCCACGCCCGCTCAACGGGACCTTATTCGCTTGTTACGCAGCAGCCGCTGGGCGGAAAGGCCCAGTTTGGAGGCCAGCGTTTCGGGGAAATGGAGGTTTGGGCGCTTGAAGCGTACGGAGCATCCTATACCCTCCAGGAAATTTTGACGGTAAAATCAGATGATGTTGTTGGTCGGGTGAAAACATATGAGGCTATTGTAAAAGGAGAGAATGTACCGGAACCTGGGGTTCCAGAATCTTTTAAAGTGTTAATTAAAGAGCTGCAGAGCCTCTGCCTGGATGTTCGCGTTCTTTCGGAGACAGCCGAAGAGATTGAAATACGAGAAGGAGAAGAAGACATCAGCGAAACCGCCAAGGAGCTCGAGCTCGATCTCGGAGAAACAAGAGTTCCTGCTGCGAGAACGAGTAAAGCCAAAAGTTTAGCTGCTCAGGAAGAGGAGCCGGATGCCCAGGAAGAAGAACCGGATGAAGAAGAAAGCGAAGAACAGAAGAATGAGACAGAAGAATTAATTTCATATGAAGAAGAAGATGAAGAAGCCGCAAGAGGTTTTGAGCTTTTACCCGGGGGAAAGGCGCAGAAAGGAACTGAGCAAAGGTAAGTCAGAGAAGCGGCCCCTTTTTCGATGATTTTGCGGCCGAGGATGACGAGTCGTAGTGTTTTCGACATGCAAAGCCTGGGAAGAAGGGAGCGAGGGTCAGTGCTCGATGTTAGTAACTTCGGACAAATGCGAATTGGCTTGGCCTCCCCGGAACAGATCCGGGCCTGGTCGAGTGGGGAAGTGAAAAAACCAGAAACGATTAATTACCGGACCCTGAAGCCTGAACGAGACGGCCTTTTTTGCGAGAGAATCTTTGGGCCTACAAGAGATTGGGAATGCCACTGTGGAAAATATAAAAGAGTGCGTTATAAAGGGATTATCTGTGACCGGTGCGGTGTCGAAGTAACCCGCTCCAAGGTCCGGCGCGAGCGCTTGGGGCATATTGAACTGGCGGCGCCTGTATCCCATATCTGGTACTTCAAGGGAATTCCGAGCAGGATGGGACTCTTGCTCGATATCCCCCCCCGGTCCCTGGAAAAAGTGCTTTACTTTGTTTCATATATCGTTATCGACCCAGGAGAAACCCTGCTTGCAAAAAAGCAGCTGTTAACCGAATCGGAATACCGGGAAAACAGAGAGAAATACGGAAACCGTTTTAGGGCCGGAATGGGCGCCGAAGCCATTAAGGAGTTACTTGAAGAAATTGACATGGAGGAGTTAAGCCGGCAGTTGCGGGCTGAACTTAAAGAGACGACCGGTCAGCGCAAAGTACGGGCAATCAGGCGCCTGGAGGTTGTCGAAGCCTTCCGGAAATCGGGGAACCGCCCTGAATGGATGATTCTGGAGGTGATTCCTGTCATTCCTCCTGAATTGAGGCCAATGGTGCAGTTAGACGGGGGTAGGTTTGCCACCTCGGATTTGAACGATCTCTACCGCCGGGTGATCAACCGCAACAATCGGTTGAAGCGGCTGCTCGATCTCGGAGCGCCGGATATTATCGTCCGGAATGAAAAGCGGATGCTGCAGGAGGCGGTGGATGCTTTAATCGACAACGGGAGGCGCGGCCGGCCGGTTACAGGGCCCGGCAACAGGCCTTTAAAATCCCTGAGCGATATGCTGAAAGGGAAGCAGGGGCGATTTCGCCAGAATCTCCTCGGCAAGCGGGTGGATTATTCGGGGCGCTCCGTCATCGTCGTGGGCCCCGAATTAAAGCTCCACCAGTGCGGTTTACCCAAGGAAATGGCCATAGAGCTTTTCAAGCCGTTTGTTATGAAACGCCTGGTAAATCTGGGTTATGCCCATAACATTAAAAGCGCAAAAAGGATGGTCGAGCGGGTTCGCAACGAAGTCTGGGATGTGCTCGAAGATGTAATTAAAGAACACCCTGTGCTCCTTAACCGCGCTCCCACTTTGCACAGGCTCGGGATCCAGGCCTTTGAACCGGTTCTGGTCGAGGGCCGGGCCATCCAGATTCACCCCCTTGTCTGTGCCGGGTACAATGCTGACTTTGACGGAGATCAAATGGCCGTCCATGTTCCCTTGTCCGCCGAGGCGCAGGCTGAAGCAAGGATTCTCATGCTTTCCAGCCATAATATTTTAAGCCCGAAAGACGGGCGTCCTGTTGCCGCTCCGACCCAGGATATGGTTTTAGGATGTTACTACCTTACGCTCGAAAGGGAAGGCGTAACAGGAGAAGGCAAGATCTTCCGGGACGCGAGGGAAGCCTACTTCGCTTACGAAAGCAAAGAGCTTGACCTTCACGCCAGGATAAAAGTCCGCCGGGACGGGCAGTTTCTGGAAACGACGGTCGGCCGCCTCATTTTTAATGAGGTTATCCCGCCGGAACTGGGTTATATCAATGAAGTTATCGGGAAAAAAAGGCTGGCTCAAATTATTGGGAAGTGCTACCGCCAGCTTGGCTACGCGCGGACTGCAGCGCTCCTCGACGGGATCAAGAAGGCCGGTTTTACCTACGCCACAAAAGCAGGAATTACGGTCGGGATTACGGATGTAACGATCCCCACCGACAAGGCCGAAATTCTTGCCGAGGCCGAAGCCGGGGTTGATCAGATTGAGCAGCAGTACCACCGGGGGTTGATTACCGAGGAAGAGCGCAAAGAAAAGATAACCGGGGTCTGGCAAAAAGCTACCAATAGGGTTGCGGAGTCTCTGCTTAAAACCCTGAGCCCGCTCAACCCCGTCTACATGATGGCGACTTCGGGAGCGCGCGGGAACATCCAGCA
>DAOURU010000090.1 GCA_030627585.1 Bacillota bacterium | reverse complement strand
CGGGTAATCCCCAGGGCGTCTAAAACCTCCCCGCGCAGGAAAGCAGCCAGCTCCACCATCCTGATGGTATGGTGCAGCTGGTTTTCTCCCACAGAGACGATATTGGCGAGATAGGGAAGTTCTTTTACCCCAAAGAAGCGCTCCAGGAAAGGGATGATGCGGGGCCTGACAACTCCCAGCAAGGTTTTTAATAAAAGTTCCCGGTGGCACAGAGGCTGATCACAGTGAAAATCGGCCGAAATACAAAATTCCGCCAGATCTTGTTTCGTGGCCGCCCTCTTTCCCTGCATTTCGCTTCCTGCCTCCGTTTCTTCGTACTGTTTTAGTTTTTATGGCCTCCTCTTAATGTATTTGCCATTAAAAGCGTAATTCCTGCTCCTTATTTTTTTAAAGCCAAAAAATCCGGGTTACTTCCCGCAGCAGCGTTTATATTTCTTCCCGCTTCCGCAGGGGCAGGAAGCATTTCGCCCGATATGCCGCGCCCGGACCGGCCGGGGGCGCTCCTCTCCTTCCCCCCGGTTCTCTGCAACGCGGCGGGGGCGCCGCTCGCTCGCAGCCGGAACAAGCTGTACTCTGTAAAGGAAGCGGACGACATCCTCCTGGATGCTGCTGATCATTTCCTGGAACATGGTATACGCCTCAAACTTATACTCGACCAGCGGATCAGAGTGGCCGTAAGCGCGCAGGCCGATCCCCTGGCGCAGCTGGTCCATGGCATCCAGGTGATCCATCCACTTTGTGTCGACAACCCTGAGCAGAACAACCCTTTCCAGCTCCCGCAGCGTCTCGGCGCCCAGCTCCTCTTCCCTGGCGCGCCAGTGGGCTTCGGCTGCTTCCAAAAGCCTGGCCTGAAGCGCTTCGCGGGATGACAACTCTTCCAGCTCCTCTTCGCGTACCGCGCCCGGGAAGAGGAAGGACTGCTCCCCGTATGCAATCAACCCCTTGAGATCCCATTCCTCGGGATACTTGCTTTCTCCCGTATAGCGGGCGACGGCGTTTGCAATCACACTGGCAATCATCTCCCGGATGGAATCCCGGAGGTCCTCGCCCAGCAAGACCCGGCGCCGCTGGCTGTAAATAACCTCCCGCTGCTGGTTCATGACATCGTCGTACTCGAGAACATGCTTGCGCATGTCGAAGTTGCGGCTCTCCACTTTTTTCTGGGCGGATTCAATAGACCGTGATACCAGCGGGTGCTCGATAGGAACCGAGTCGTCCATCCCCAGTTTATCCATAATTCCCATGATGTTATCGGAACCGAAGAGGCGCATCAGGTCATCCTCCAGGGAGACATAAAAACGGGATGCGCCCGGGTCCCCCTGGCGCCCTGCCCGGCCGCGGAGCTGGTTGTCAATGCGCCGGCTTTCGTGGCGCTCCGTCCCGATGATGTGCAGGCCCCCCAGCGCAACCACCTTTTCCTGCTCGGCATCGGTCTCCTGCTTGAACTTCGCCTCCAGTTCCCGGAATTTTTTCCGCGCCGCGGCCACTTCCGGAGAAGAAGGAGTTCCGTATTCGGCTGCTTCCGCCCCAACCTCGGGAGGGTAACCCTGGCGGAGCAGTTCCTCGCGGGCTAAATATTCCGGGTTCCCCCCGAGCAGGATATCGGTCCCCCGACCGGCCATGTTCGTGGCGATGGTAACCATTCCCAGCCGCCCCGCCTGGGCGACGATTTTTGCCTCCTGCTCGTGGTATTTCGCGTTCAAGACCTGGTGGGGAATGCCCCGCTTTTTGAGCAGCCTGCTGAGCATTTCGGACTTTTCAATGGAAATAGTGCCCACAAGCACGGGCTGGCCGCGCCGGTGGCACTCCGCAATTTCTTCAACTACAGCCGCAAACTTGCCCTCCTCCGTCCGGTAAATCGCATCAGGATGATCGATCCTGATCATCGGTTTGTGGGTAGGAATCACGATCACGTCCAGCCCGTAAATTTTCCGGAACTCTTCTTCCTCGGTTGCCGCCGTCCCTGTCATGCCGGCCAGCTTCTGATACATGCGGAAGTAGTTCTGAAACGTGATTGTGGCCAGGGTTTGGGATTCCCGCTCAATGCGCACCCCTTCCTTGGCCTCGATTGCCTGGTGCAGCCCCTCACTGAAGCGGCGCCCGAACATCAGGCGGCCTGTAAACTCGTCCACAATGATCACCTTGCCGTCCTTCACCACATAGTCGCGGTCGCGCTTCATCAAAGCGTGAGCCCGGAGCCCCTGGTAAACGTGATGTGCAAGCTCCAGGTTTGTTTCGTCGGAAAGGTTGTCAACTCCCAGCAGTTTTTCTGCCTTGTGAACCCCTGCCTCCGTAAGGGACACCGTATGCGCCTTCTCGTCAACCTGGTAATCGGTTCCGGCCTTCAGCTTGGGGATCACGCGCGCGATCCGGTAATACAGCTCTGTGGGCTTTTCCGCCTGCCCCGAAATGATCAGCGGGGTACGCGCCTCATCGACGAGGATGCTGTCCACTTCGTCAACAATGGCGTAGTGGAGCTCCCGCTGCACCATTTCCGAAACATTGAGAACCATGTTGTCCCGGAGGTAGTCAAAACCGAACTCGTTGTTGGTTCCGTAAGTAATATCGGCAGCGTAGGCGCGCTGCCGTTCCGGGGTATCAAGGTCGTGGACAATCAGCCCCACAGAAAGACCCAGGAAACGGTAAATACCCCCCATCCATTCGCTGTCCCGGCGCGCCAGGTAATCGTTGACCGTCACGATGTGAACGCCGCGCCCGGCAAGCGCATTCAGGTAGGCGGGCATGGTCGCCACGAGGGTTTTTCCTTCCCCTGTCTTCATCTCGGCAATCTTCCCCTGGTGAAGCACAATCCCTCCCATCAACTGAACGTCGAAGGGCCGCATCCCCAGGACGCGCCGCGCCGTCTCCCGGACCACGGCAAACGCCTCCGGAAGAAGGTGATCCAGGGTTTCACCTTCAGCGAGCCGGCTTTTAAATTCACCGGTCTTTGCCCTCAGCTGGGCATCACTCAAGCCCTTGATTTCGGGCTCTAAGCTATTAATAGCGTCAACGCTTCTTTGCAAGCGCTTAATCTCGCGGGCATTATCATCGAACAGATTGCGCAAAACGTTGAGCATATTTCTCACCTTCTTTCTTCAGGGCCCCTCCAGGACCGCTTTCATTTTAGCACCTCTCTCCCCTTCTGGCAAGGAAACCGGGCCGAAAGCAAGGGGGCCTCTGCGGGTCCCCTTAAATTCAAACACTTAAATTTCGGGCTTAACTTTCAGGATTAAACTGAAGGTTAAAAATCGGGTTCGATCAGCCCGTAGTTTCCATCCTTGCGCCGGTAAAGGACGTTGACCTGCTCCGTTTCCGCGTCGCGGAAGACAAAGAAATCGTGCCCCAGCAGGTTCATCTGGAGAATGGCCTCTTCCACCGGCATCGGCTTCATGGTAAAGCGCTTCGTCCGCACCACTTTGGGCTCCTCTTCCTTTTTATTTTCTTCTTCTAATTTGCTTTCTCCGGCCTGGGCCGCAACCAAATCTTTTAAACCCTGGTTGCGCAACCGCCGGTACAGCTTGGTGCGGTATTTTTTGATCTGCTTCTCCAGCTTGTCGGCAACCAGATCCACAGCAGCATAAAGGTTCTCCCCGCTTCCCTCTTCCCCCCGCAGGATGATGCTGTTAAGGGGAATGGTTACCTCCGCGACGTAGCTTCCCCCCTCTGCAAAAACCGTCACTTGAGCCTCGTGGATGTGATCGAAATACCGGGTCAACTTCACTAATTTCTTCTCTACATAATCCCGCAGCCCCTCGGTTACTTCGATGTTTTTTCCCCGCATGGTGATTTTCACCTGACATCCACTCCTTTCGGTTCTGGTACTTATTATTATTCCCCCAAGAGGAAAAAAATCCTTCCTTACCATCTTTTCCGTTCATTCCCCCACAAATTTCCGCAACAAAAGAACCCCGGCTCACACGGCCGGGGCGCTTTTCGTTGCAGCGGAAATCCAAGACAAGAGATCTTCTATATTTTCATGACCCTCGAAGCCTGGGGTCCGCGGCTGCCCTGGACAATCTCAAACTCGACCCGCTGCCCTTCGTTCAGGGTCTTGAAGCCCTCCTCCTGAATCGCTGAGTAGTGAACGAAGACATCTCCACCCTCGTCGCACTCGATGAAACCGTATCCTTTTTCCTGGTTAAACCACTTGACTCTGCCTTGCATTACTTTACATTCCTCCTAAAAAATTTGATCCCCACGAAAAAACCGGACCCGCCTCCGTTCCGGCAGGTCCGGAATTTCCACGAGCACTCTGATCATAGCACAAGGGCGAGACTTTGTCAATTTCCCGCACAAGGAAAATTTGAAGATTGGATCAAATTCCAGATATGAATTCCGGATGTCGAAAAAAGTTTACGCGAAATACACAAAAACACCCCATTAGCTGTGGATAATGTGGATAAAACTGTTCATAACCCCAATTTTATTTAAATTTTGGTGTGGATTATTTTGTGGATGCAAAATCTTTGTCGGATCAAAAGAGGATTTGTCTCTTCGAGGTTAATACTGCGCGCTCTTGCTTTTGATAATTTATTGATTATTTTTTCAGGTCTAAAAAAACTCCCCCGCCTGGAAACCTGCTCCGATAGGCCTGGTGTGCGGCGCGGTGGGTCTGCAGGTCTTGGAAAGATTTCCTGATCGCTTTCAGATAGTTTTCTAACAAGAGGGTGTTCTCGCGATCGTGCCTTTGGGTTTCTTCGATCACCCCGGTTAGTTCGCGCAGGATCTCGCCCAGTTTCGCGCATGCCGGAACAGGCGCCAATTCCTTTACTTTTTCGATCTTGAATTCTTTCAGGTGCAAAATTTGCTGCACTTCTTCCCGGAGGGAGGCCAGTTTCCGGGCGGTTTCATCGACCTCCCCCATGAGCGCCTGGCGCCGCGCCAGGGTTTCATCAAGCTGCAAGACGCCTCCGGCCTGCATCACTTCCTGCTGACGCCGGGCAAAATCTCTTATTTCCCGAAAACGCCGAAGCTGGAGTTCATAACCGAGGGCCAGTTCATCTAAAAGCTGATAAAGCCGCTTCATTTTCAACTTTGCTCCCTCCCGCGCAATCTTCAGATCCTCTTGAGATCTTCTTGCATCCTGGAGAAATTCCCTGCTTTCCTCCGCCTGAAAAAGAGACTTTTTCCTTCCTGAAAATTCGCGGCAATTCACCGCACACTTCCCTCCTCTCTCCGAAAACTCTCCAACCAGGCAGGACATTCTTCGCTCTCCAAAGAAGTAAAACATTGGAGAATTTGAAGGTGCCTGTTCGTGGGGAAAATCTGCTGGTTGAAGGAATGAGAGATGGGAAACCTAACGCATCTTCCCGGACCCTTAAATCCTAGTCCGGAGGAAATCCTGTCCGCATTAATCAAAATAGATACAACCAATCCGCCGGGAAACGAGATCGGAGCGGCCCTCCTTCTGAAGCGGCTTTTCGACGCGGCAGGGATTCCCAGCGAAATCATCGAGGCGGCGCCGGGCCGCGCCAGCTTCCTCGCCTTCCTCGGCCCCGCCTCGCCGGCG
>DAOURU010000250.1 GCA_030627585.1 Bacillota bacterium | reverse complement strand
ATTTCCGTCCTGTTCACCCTCGCTCCGAACTCTCCCCGCGTGGCGATGATGTTGTCGATGACCTGATCGATCTCCCCAATACATTGAGAAATCTCGTTCCCCGGGCGGTTCTCCTCAAGGAAGTAAGCCAGTTTATGGAGTACGGCAATGGCTCCAGGTTTCACCTCACTCTCATTATCTCCGTGAAAAAGCTTTTCTGCATTATCACAGTTCACCGGGATCGCCACATTCGGTGCAATTTCGTATTCGATAGGTTTATCGTTGCCCTGCCAAGAATCATTATACACATAACCTTCTGGTGCCTCCTGCTGCCAAACATCTTTGTACATTTCTCCAACAGGAGGCTCGCCAGTTTGCGTCCCGCCGAAGATGTAGCGGCCGCCCAGGGTGGTGTTGGCAATCAGGCCGAGCTGCTCTTTTAGCTGCTCAACCTCCCGCCCCAGCGCTTCCCGGGACTCCTGGGGTAATGTATCCGTCGCCCCGTAAAGAGCAAGCTCCCGCGCCCGCTGCAGGACTTCGGTGGCGTTGCCGAGAGCCCCCTCGGTCACCTCCATCCAGGTCCGGGCGTCTTTGATATTGCGCATGTACTGCTCCGCTTCTCCCAAGTCGCTGCGGAGGGCGAGGGATGTCACGACCCGCACAGGATCGTCGGAAGGCCGCCGCACTTCCTTTCCCGAGGCAAGATGGTCCTGAGCCCCCTCCAACCGTTTTAAGTTAATGTGCATGTTGCGCAGGAAATTATTAGTCAGCATGATGTTGGTAATCCGCAACGCGATCAACCCCCTTTTTTCCGCCCTCTATTACCTTTATTCTTCCGGATTTCTTTTAGTCTCATTTTTTTCATCGGATTTTTTGAGAATTTAATTAACTCTTGTTTCCGGGAAATCTGCCGGATTTGCGCCTTTATCCTCCTTTTTTGGCTTAAAAATGCCCCCTGTTGACTTTGGGCTCCCTGCAGCGGGAAAGTGAAAAAATACTCGATAAGCAGGGAACCGTGTGCTTTTTCTCGAAACGGATCAGCGCCGGCATTCAAACTACGATCAAAGCAACAAAAGGAAGTGAGTACGGTGGGTAATTTGCCTGAAGTGAAAGACTTAACTTTAAGCGCATATCTCGCGGAACTGGCCGCCGATTCTCTTTTTCCCAGCGCCGGAGCAGCGGCAGCAGTAACAGGCGCACAGGCGGCCGCGCTCTTCGCGATGGTCTGCCGGGTGAACATCCGAAAGCTAAAGGAGAAAGCAGGGAAAACCGCCGGTTCGGTCGAGTGTGAAACAGGCCAGGCCTCAAGCCGGGGGAAGCCGCAAGGAGAAGCGGAAGCAGGCCGGAGTTTCTGGGGAAAAATGCTGGCGCAAGCGCAAAAATGCCAAATGCGGTGCCTGGAACTGGCGCAGGCAGACGGGCTTGCCTACCGCGAGGTTGTTGGCGGAAATCCGGAGGGGCCGGCGCACGCCCTGGAGGTTCCGCTTCAAATTGCACGGTGCTGCCGCGAAACAGCGCACCTGATCGAGCAAGCGCTCCCGGAATCGTACGCTCCGGTCCGGGCCGACGCCGAAACCGCCTTCTGGCTGGCGCGGGGAAGCAAAAAGGCCGCGCTTGCGGTGGCGCGGCACAACCTCGCCCTAATTCAAAATGAATCCGAGCGCGAAAATTATGTCAACCAAATCGAGCTTTTGGATCTTTCTTCATAAAGCCGGTGTCAAGAAACAATTAGGCCCAAAAATAAAAAAATTAAGAGGAGAATACAGGGCGAAAAAGCGGGAATCAGCGGCCGACAAGCCCCATGCGGTTGATGATCCGGTCGAGGATTTCATCCATCGTCGTAATCACCCGCGCTGCGGCGTTGTAAGCGTGCTGGAAGCGGATCATATTCACCATTTCTTCATCGAGAGAAACGCCGGAAACCGCCTGACGGTTGTTTTCGAGCTGGGCGACCAGAAGCTCCTGGTTTTCTACCATCCGGTTGGCCTCCTGGGCTTCCACCCCAAGCTGGCCGATAGCCGCCCGGTAGTAGTCCTCAAAAGTTCCTGTGGGTTCCGTATTTCCCGGCAGCACCATGGTTAACGCGTGCTTTAGTTGGGCAAGGGCGAGAGCGTTGCTGCCGTCACCTTCATAGTAATCAGGAGGAGGGGTTGAATTTGGCAAAGCAGCAGCAATTTTATTCAGATCTTTAATAATCTCTTCACTTACAGCAATCGTAGCAGCAGGATTCTCCGCTTTAGCAGGGTCTCCATCCTGATAGATAAAGAATTGATATTGATCATCATTTTCTGTTCCTTCTAAGCCATATCCTTTTACGTGAATCTTATTAAACTCATCTGCAAAGGTTTTTGCCAAATTATCTAGTTTTATGCGGATTTCCCGGACTAACCCCACCGGTTTACCTGCATCATCCAGGTAACCCCGCATTTCGATGAGGCCGCGCATCGTTCCGGCTTCGAGCCGGACAGCCTCCTCGTCGGCCTCCCAGAGAACCTCAAAAAAACCAT